>JBEDKU010000266.1:0-3363 GCA_041172045.1 Verrucomicrobiota bacterium
TCCTACACGACTCTGGCCACGGTTTCCTACAAGCCCTTCAACGACACTGACAGCCCCACCGCTTATGAGACCTTTGTGACGGTCAGCGAAACAGGCGGAGTGCTCGCCACCGGTGTGGACAGCATCCGTTTCACCTTCACGGATCCAATAGGGGTCAACGGAGTTACGCCTGACAGCGGCACGTTTGAAGGCACCGTGATCCGCGAAATCGATGTCAGCGGAAATCCGACGAGCAGCCTGTTGATCGACGAAGCGAACTCGAGCACCGCTCTGGCCTACACCGGACAGACCAGCACCACGGACTTGATCAATGCCGGCCAGTCCACGCTCTCATCCGCCACGGTTTCGGCGACCTCCTATATATTTACGGGCACCGCCATCAACGATGGCAACTACTCGAACACCAATGCCGACAACTCGTTTTTCGCGGTAGCAACCGGAGCTTTTCCGGCTACGGCCACTTACGATCTGAACGTCACGGTGAATGATCTGGGTTACGATATCACCTCCATCAAATCCTTCATGGGCTGGGCGACCGTCTCGGCAGCTCAAGCCAACCAGACCTACACCATCGAGGTCAGCACCGTGGGATCGGCATCGTACACGCCTGTGGCCACGGTTTCCTACAAGCCCTTCAACGACACTGACAGCCCCACCGCTTATGAGACCTTTGTGACGGTCAGCGACACGGGCGGAGTGCTCGCCACCGGGGTGGACAGCATCCGTTTCACCTTCACCGATCCAATCGGGGTCAACGGGGTTGCTGACGGCAGTGGCACGGTTGAAGGCACCCTGATCCGCGAAATCGATGTTTTTGGAGTTCCCACCACAGGGACTCCGGTCACACCAACGAAACTGGTGGTTACCGCGGTCAACGGCGGACTCAATCCCACCGCGGGCGCGGCTTTCGGCGTATCGGTTCAGGCGCAGGACGCGGGCGGCACGCCGCGCAATGTGACGGCGGACACGGCGGTGAGCCTCAGCCTCCAGACCGGCACCGGCTCCTTGGCCGGAACGCTGGGCGGCACCATCGCCGCAGGCACCCATTCGGTCACGATCAGCGGAGTCACCTACAATCAGGCTGAGGCCGGTGTGGTGCTGACCACAACGCGGACTGGCGGCGACACCTTGACGGCGGCGGACAGCGCGCCCTTCACGGTCGATGCGCTGGCTGCATCCATCGTGACGATCAGCGGCCCGACCTCCCGCCACATCGTCCAGCGATCTTCCGGAAATACCGGCAACCTCAGTGTCTCAGGCGCATACACCGGTGCGCCGGAGCGCATTGAAGCGCGGGCGGTGGTGATGGGCGGAGCCGGAAATTCCGGCATCAGCACCGATTGGGAGACCATTCAAACCAGTCCCAGCGGCGGAAGTTTCACCGGCATCCTAACGGACGTTGGCGCCGGAGGCTGGTATCAGCTGGAGGTCCGCGCCATCACCGCAGGATCGCCAGGTCCAGTGGCCACGCTGGCAAAAGTCGGCGTCGGCGACATCTATCTCACCGCCGGGCAATCGAATTCCGCCAATTTCGGCGGACCGGCTTACACGCCTGCCGATGACCGCGTGTCCACCCGCACTTCCGTCAGCGCGGCTTCCTGGCGTCAAGGATACGATCCGCAGCCTCTGGCGGGAGGCACCGGAGGTTCGGTCTGGTCGCGACTCGGTGACCAACTCGCCGCAGCGGATGACATCCCCATCGGCTTCATTTGTGTGGGCGTAGGTTCCACTGAGGTCAGCCAGTGGGTTCCGGGCGGCGCGAATTATGACAACCTGCTCAAGCCCGCGCTTCAATCGTTAGGTGCGTCCGGTTGCCGCGCCGTGTTGTGGCATCAGGGGGAATCCGACTCCCTTGCCAGCGTCACCGCCATCACCCACGCCGCACGGCTGAATTCGATGATCACACAAAGCCGGACGGATGCAGGATGGGCGGTGCCGTGGTATCTGGCCGAGGCCTCATTTCACCCCAGCTCGAATCTGACCCAGGAGGAACCGATTTGCGCCGGCCAGCGCCTGGCTGTACATGGAGATGCGAAGGTGTTCCTCGGTCCCACTACCGACGCCTTCCATCTGGAGGATGCCGCGGGCGGCAAGTTGAGCGATAGTGTCCATTTCAATGCCACTGGATTGTTAGATCACGCCACGCAATGGCGTGACACCCTGCGCGGGACCACCACCGCGACTCCGCGCAATGGCGACTTCGAAGACAACCGCAACCCCGCCATGACCGGTCTCACCGCGCTGGCGGATGGTGCCAGCCATGTCGTTGACCTATCAAACCTCGATTCACCGTCGGTGCTCGGATGGCGCGTTCTCTCCGCCAATGGCCAAACCGCGGCGGATGGCAGCAACGGCTTCCACAATCCCACCACGGGCACCTATGCCGCCGCGATTGACACCATCAACGGCGGCGTGCTGCCCCATATGGAAGGGCGCCATGTTGCGGTTCTTGATGGTGGCATCGCAAACAACTGCTTCCTGCACACGACCCGTGCGACACTCGATCCTAACACCCGCTACACCCTGACCGTCGCCCTTGGAGTGAGAGATATCGCAAGCACTTTCGGCAACTCGCGTCTCGACATTCTGGCGGACGGAATCGTCGTTGCCACTGCGACCTATGATAAATCCGCTCTTGATGCACTCCATGGCGGCGATGCCTCCGGCAGTTTCAACGACGGCATCCTCAGCTACGTGACCGGAGCCTCCGTCACCCCGAATCAAACGCTCGCGCTCCGCATTGCCAAAGTCGGAGGAATTTCGACCGTGCTCGATTTTGACAATGTCCGCTTCACCGCACACACCGGCTATGAAGCCTTTCAGATGCGTTACTGGGGGAACACCACCCATCCCGACTCCTCCCGATCGCTGGATCCCGATAACGACGGCCTCACCAATCAACAGGAATTCGCCTTTGGCCTCAGCCCCATCTCCGGTTCGTCGGTCAATCCGGTTCTCATGCCCTTGGACAAAACCACCGCCCAGTTCAGCTATCAACGGCTTGCCGCGAGTCGCCTGAACTACAGAATCCTGACTTCCACCACCCTTGCAGCCGGAAGCTGGACGGAGGATGTGGATGCCACCAACAACCAAGCCGCAGGTCCAACCGACGGCAATGGCAATCAAACCGTGGTGGTCACGCTGACCGGAATCAAACCCCTCTCAGATCCGAAGCTGTTCGTGCGCGTTGCCGCGGATTGACCACTTGCATGCTTGGAAAAGCAACCAAGACGAATGCGCTTGTTCCGGCGCTTCAACAATCAGAACTCCAGAATCATCACTCGCAAATAACTGGCGGTATTGATAATTTGCAATCTGCTTGGCAAGCCACGTTAGCGCCAGCTCCGCAGCTTTCATCATCAC
>JBEDKU010000267.1:0-2913 GCA_041172045.1 Verrucomicrobiota bacterium
GTGGATACGCCGCCCGTCAGGCGGATCAATCAGGGATTTTTCGAATGCATCTCCGTTCGGTCGCCATTCGCGAAGTTGGACGGAGTGTCCGCCATCTCAAACTCCAACAGACCACCCTGCATGATCTCGGTGTAAGTGAGCTGATACGCGGCAAGCGCTTTTCCGTTCAGCTTCGCGGACCGGATGTATTTATTGACCGGGGAAAGGTTGTGCGCCCGGATGTCGAACGACCTGCCCTTCAATCTGATGGAAGCGAATGGAAACGAGGGGACTCCAATGTCAAAAACGCCCGACGCCGGATTGACCGGATAGAATCCTAGCGAGCTGAAGACATACCAAGCGCTCATCTGGCCGCAGTCGTCGTTGCCACAAAGTCCGTCCGGCAGGTTCTTATACTGGCTCTTGAGGATTTGTGGGATGAGATCCTGAGTCTTGAATGGAGCATCCGCGTGGTTGTAGAGATAGGCGACATGATGGCTTGGCTCGTTGCCATGGACATATTGCCCGATCATCCCGCTGATGTCGGCGTGTTTGCCCTCGCCGACCACCTTGGATTCCATCGAAAACAAGGTGTCCAGCTTCGACTTGAACTCACTCTTTCCACCGGTAAGCTTGATCAGGCCTTCGATGTCATGCTGGACATGCCAGTAATACTGCCAGGCGTTTCCTTCGGTATACTGTCCGAGAATCGCTCCGCCTGTGGAGTATTCAAGCGGATCGAACGGCGATAGCCAGGTTCCATCACTGTTTTTCGGCCTCATCTGGCGGGTTGATGGGTCGTATAGGTTCTTGTAAAAACCGGCGCGTTTGCTGAAGAAGAGATAATCGTCGTTTTTACCCAGGGATTTCGCCATCCGTGCCGCGCACCAGTCGTCCGTGGTCGATTCGAGTGTACGGGAGACTGATTCCGACTTCACCAAGTCGGCGGGGAGGTAACCGTATTTGTCGTAGATGCTCCAGTCGTATTTCTCCCAACTGGTTTTGGTGAGCGATTGTTTGATCGCCGTATATACCCTCTCAGCCATGTCCTTGGGGAGCAGGCCCTTGAACCAGGCATCGACGACAATCGGAACCGCGTGGTTGCCAATCATGCAGAAGTTGTCCTGACCCCAAACCGTCCAGACCGGAAGCATGCCGGTGGCATCGAAGTGACCGAGCATCGATCCGACGATCTCGGCGTTCTTTTCCGGGATGAGGATCGTGTAGAGCGGGTGGGCGGCCCGGTAGGTGTCCCAAATGGACAAGGTCGAAAAATAGGATTTCGTGGGGGACTTGGCAATTTCCCCGTCCGCCCCGCGATAGCTCCCATCAACATCCGCGATGTTGTTCGGCTGGACGAACAGATGATACATTGAGGTGTAGAAATTGAACTTCTGTTCGTCATCGCCTTCGACAACGACCTTGGAAAGGTATTCGTTCCACTTCATGCGCGCATCGGTTCTCGCCTGCTCGAAGCTCAGCCCCTCACACTCTTGAAAGTTCTTTTTCGCCCCTTCCACGCTGACGGTTGAAATTGCGACCCTCGCTTCTATCACCTCGCCGTCGGTCGTTTCGAAGGAGAGGGATAATTTGCGCCGGGTGTCACCGTCGAGGAACCGCGAATGCTTGATGGGTTTGTTCAGCCCGATCACGAAAAACAACTTCTGGTCCACCCAATGTTTGGAATACACATAGCCACTGATGGTCTTCGGGTTCTCCAAGTCGACCTTTGATTCGAGCACATGGGTTTCCAGTCGATTCTCCTCGCCGACCAGACCGCTCTGCAGATCGATCAGGACATTGGAAGCACCGCCTTTCGCGAACGTATACCGATGGAGTCCGCAGTGCTCCGTCGCAGCAAGCTCCACGTGGACATTCTCGTCCGGAAGCGTGACGGCGTAGTAGCCGGGCGTGGCCTTTTCGCTTTTCTTGTCCATGGCCGTCCGGAACCGAGTGCGCTCCGCATCGCCGGAATACGGCAGCATCAGGACGTCACCGAGATCCATCCAGCCGGTCCCGCTGAGGTGGGTATGGGCGAAGCCGATGAGCGTGGTGTCGTTGAATTGATAGCCGGAACTGTATTCCCAGCCGAAATTATTGGTTTCCGGACTTAGTTGGACCATGCCCATCGGAAGCGTCGCTCCAGGAAAGGTGTGACCGGTGCCGGATGTGCCGACAAACGGATTCACATACCGGGTGTAGTCCGTCGGGGTTTCGGACCGGCATTCCTGCATGGCGCATGCGAACGACAACATTGCTGAGATGCAGGTCGCGGGGATTGTTATGAAGTGGTTCACTTTGAAATGTTTTGGCGGGTGTTTGCGAATTCGATAGCCGGTCAGAGCACCCGGTTGTCCTTGATGGTCTGTTGGAACCAGCGGAAACTCGCCTTGGGCGTCCGCTTCTGCGTCTTGAAGTCCACATGGGTCAACCCGAAGCGGCGGGTGTAGCCCCACGGCCATTCGAAGTTGTCCATCAGGCTCCAGTGGAAGTAGCCGATCAGCGGGTAGCCTTCCGAAGTCGCCCGCTGCGCGTTCTGTAGATAGGCACGCATGAACATGATCCGCGTCAGGTCGAACACCTCCCCTTTCTCCGTGACTTCATCCTCGGTGGCACAACCGTTCTCGGTGATGCAAATGGGCAGATCCTTTTTTCCCAGCGCCTCGCTGATCATTCTCACGCCCCAATAGAGTGATTCGGGCAGATAGTTCAGCCATGGCATCTGGATTTTCGGATATTCCTTCGGCAACGGTAGCAGCTCATAGCCCGCGGCATTGTCGGCGGCCCGGACGTAGGTGCCGGTATAATTGTTGAAACCCAGCAAATCCAGCGGCTGGCCGATGACCTCCATATCGCCGTTCTGAATCTTCGGCGCATTGGATCCAAGTTTTTCGATGGCCTGCGGGTTGTACTTTCCGGTCAGCGCGGGCACCA
>JBEDKU010000268.1:0-3134 GCA_041172045.1 Verrucomicrobiota bacterium
TGATCATCGCGTTGCGAATGGTGACAGCTGGCGCGGTGTTGGTTTCCGCGGCAAAGAGGATCTCGGTGACGGCGGAAGTGCCGCTGACGGAGAACTCCAGATAGGCGTTCGCCGCCGTGTAGTTCGTCGCGGAACGGATGGATGGCTGGAGGTTGTCCACGACGAGCGTCCCGTTCACGAAGATATCCATGGGGCCGAGCGATCCAGCCGTGAGAGCATCCCACGCATTGTGATAGGTGAGCAGCGTGTGGGTTCCGGCGGCAAGTCCGGTGATCGTCATGCGGAGCTGGCCGCCTGTGGCGAGGTTCGCGGGAGCAACGGTGATGCCATCGCTGACAAGTTTGGCGGTGCCCTGCGCGCCGGTTTGATACCAGTTGCTCAGAATGCCGGTGCCGCCCGCCGCCTGCGAGGCCGCGGTCTGGGCAAAGGTGACAGTGACCGTCTCGGAGGTGGATGTGGTGAAGCTCCGGCTGACGGAGGTGGTTCCCGATGCCGCGGCGTTGGTGGTGTCCGCGCTCCATTTCACGTATCCGGTCTCGGTGACGGTATCGATGTTCTTGGAATCACGGTTGATGTCCACACGCAGCTCACCGGCCTGAAGGGACTGATAGAGCAGTCCCCCAGATGCCAGAAATGCGATGAGGCGTTGGAGATGCATGGTTGCGGCTGGGTTGGGGGCGGGAGAATGACGTCGGAATTTCAATCATGCGACCCAATTCACCCGACTGAAACCCGTCTGGACTCAATCACCTGCGAGCCGGGACCGTCGTCCATTCCGTAAACTCCGCTGGTCTCCGCGCGCACTTCCGCCTGCTTTTGCAGCGGACCGAAGCGGAAACACTCGATGTCGGTGTGACCGGAAAACCGCACCATGTTGATGGAGATGCAAAACAGGCCGACTTCCGCACCGATCCACTTGCCGGGTCGGGCGGTGAATGACGGACCGATCTGATCGAACGATCCGTCATCGCCAGATACGCCGAAGCGACGAACTCCGCCGTATCCGAATTGCAAGCGTAACGTCACCAACGGTTCGTTGATCACAAGGCATTCGCCGCCTTCATTGGAGACTTTCAGCCGGAACAGATAACCCTCTTCATGTCGGGAAACATCCAGCGAGGCTTCAACGACGGCCGCGTCCGGATGGAGGGCGTCCGACACGGAGCGGGCGGTAGCGTCGCGCGCCATCAACGCGGCGTTGACGACGGGGCGCAACATGTCGGACTCGTGGATATCCTGGGCCTGGGACACGACCGTATCATCCTTCAACCGACGAGATGCACTTTGGCCAGTCATCAAGAGTTGCACGGCAGCACGGAGCCAGCGGTAAGCGGGTCGGTTGAGCAAAGTACTGTTGAGGTGGGATTCCGCCAAGCGCCCGGCCAGTGCCCAACCGAAATCAGGGCGGTCTTTGAGACTCACCGCGGTTGCCGCCTGCTGGCTGAGCTCGGCGCGGGGACAGTGAGGACAGGTCGGGCGGCAGGCTTGCCCCACTGCGGAATCAGGAGATTGATTTCAGCGGTAGTCATCCGGTTCGTGGGGGTGACGCGGGACCAGTTTTGAATCATCGACAAAAGCCAGCCCAGTCAAGTGACTGTATACCAGCGTATTATTACAATAGCTTAAACACGTAAAGGCCGATCTTTATGCGGCTCAGTGGTAGCGGCAGAAGGCCCGCGCGATTGTGGCGATGGTCACCTTTAGCGTTAGACGAAATAACAATTTTCGTCACCCCACTCTCTTGAAAATCAAGAGCTTAGAGAGGTGGCCCGAGACGGATTTGAACCGCCGACACGTGAATTTTCAATTTGACGCTCTATGAATCCTACCATTGACTGTCAGTCGTTTAATTCCTGAGAAAACGTCAGATTCCGCCTATTCTTGCAGTATTGTGGCGATTGTGGCAGTAAACAGTGCAGACGATCATGGCACGCAAGACTGAATTCAACCACGTGAAAACGAAGGCTGGGTGGATGGTTTCAATCCCTCCTGGACTCTCCTCGACTGGCAAGCGGGAACGGTGTTATTTCAAGACCCGCGACGCCGCCCGTGACTTCGCAACCGGACTCAAGGAAAAGACCAAGTCCAACGGGGAGAGCGCCAGTGCCATCCCGCCTGCCATGGCCGAGGATGCCGTACTGGCCACCGCGGTGCTTGCTCCGTGGGGCTTGTCCCTTCTTGAAGCGGCCCGCCTAGCCGCATCGCTGAAGGAGAGGGAAAGCGCTTCCTGCACGGTTAAGGATGCCCTTGCTGCTTGGACTTTGTCTTGCGAGGGGCTCAAAGCTCCTACGCTTGCCACATACAAAAATACGACCAAGCGCCTTGAAGCCGCGCTCGGCTCCCGCATCCTTTCCACACTTGATGTTGACGACCTACAGAAGGGTCTCGGCCTTGTTGGGACATCGGGAGCCGCCGCCGCGAACCATTACCGCGCAGGCCGGGCTTTCTGGCGTTGGGCGGGGAAAAAGGGATGGTGCAAAATTGAACTCTATGAACGTGTGGATGCACCAAGGTCGGGCAAGAGCAGCAATGTGGAGTTTCTCTCAATCGAGCAATGCCAGGCACTTCTTCGCACCGCAGAGGAACATTTCCCCAAATCTGTGGCATCCTACGCCATCCTACTTTTCACCGGACTCCGCCCCTCAGAATTCGCCCGCCTGCGGACGGAGGACGTTTCCGCGGAAGGGATCGAAGTTAACGCGGAATCGAAGATCGCGAAGCGCCGGCACATCACGCCGATCAAAACCCTCAAGATATGGCTGGAAAAATACCCGTTCGAGCGGGTTTCCAACTGGCGGCGGACGGATCAAGCGGTGCGATACCTAGCTGGTTGGGACGTTTGGACAGATCCGGACTTTTTCACACCTCCACCGCAAGTCGAAGGCGAAATGCCCGCCCCTCGCCTGCCATGGCCGCAAGACGCAACCCGACACACATTCGCGACTTACTCCATTAACAATGGAGTTATGGAGTGCCCCCATTCCTTGATCCAACCTTTATGAGAGTTCTGGTTGGTTGTTGGTGTTTTTTGGGGTGATCTTGTTCGGGTAGATGCTGCCAAGAGGCGGCTGGAGCGGAGCGTAAGCCGCCTCTTGGCAGCTTGCCGCATACTCCGCCGGAGGCTGATACCCCAG
>JBEDKU010000269.1:0-8095 GCA_041172045.1 Verrucomicrobiota bacterium
CCCGCCATCTTCGGCGGCGTGCTCTCCGCCGCGGTGCTCTGCATCTTCTGTGGGGCTGTTGGAAAATCCGCCCAGCTTCCGCTCCACGTCTGGCTGCCGGACGCCATGGAAGGCCCGACGCCCGTTTCCGCGCTGATCCACGCCGCCACCATGGTCGCCGCCGGCGTCTACATGCTGTTCCGCCTGCAATTCACGCTCGGTTTCGAAGTCTTCGAAGGCCTCCAAGCCAGCGCCGTCATCGCCTGGACCGGCGGCATCACCGCCCTCGTCGCCGCGCTGATGGCCACCCAGCAGGACGACATCAAGCGGGTGCTCGCCTACTCCACCCTCTCCCAGCTCGGCTACATGGTCATGGCCGTGGGCCTCGTTTCCGGCGAGGCCGGCATGTTCCACCTCTTCACCCACGCCTGGTTCAAGGCGCTGCTCTTCCTCGGGTCCGGTGCGGTCATCTTCGCCTGCCACCACGAACAGGACATCTGGAAAATGGGTGGCCTGCTCAAGAAAATGCCGATCACCGGATTCACCTTCCTCATCGGATTCGCCGCGCTCATCGCCGTACCGTTCACTTCCGGCTTCTTCTCCAAGGAGCAGATCCTCGAAGCTGCCCACGAAAAGGAACCCATCCTCTTCTGGATCGCCGCCGCCGTCGCGGTGCTCACCCCGTTCTACATGACCCGGCTTTACGTCGTCGCGTTCCTCGGGAAAAACCGTTCCGAAAACGCCTCGCACGCCCATGAGGTCGGCCCACTGATGTCCGGCCCGCTCGTGCTTCTCGCCATCCTCGGCGTCATCGCCGGCTTCCCGTTCGTCGCCAGCAAGTTCGCCCCGGCCTATCACCAGCCGGAACATCTCATCCACCTCGGCTTCGTCACCTACGTCTCCATCGGCGCGCTTCTCACCGGCGTGATCGCCGGATTCGTGCTCTACGCCGGCAAGGAAAAGGACCCCGTCTCGATCCCGCTCCTGCAAAACCGCTTCTACATCGACGGCCTCTACGACAATTTCCTCGTCCGTTATTTCCAGGACGCCTTCGCCGCGGTCATCGCCTTTTTCGACGAGTTCATCATCAACGGCCTCATCGTCGGCGGTCTCAGCCGTGCCGCCGAGTCATTCGGCAATGTTTTCCGCAAGGTCCAATCCGGCAGTCTCCAGGGATACGCGTTTGTCTTCGGCCTCGGCGTCATCCTCGTCGTCTATTTCACCGTGTTCGGCCGCTGAAACCTTCCCACTGAAAACCAGCAACCTTTTCAAATGCTCGCACTCCTCGTCTTTCTCCCGATCGCCGCGTTCATCGCGATCCTCTTCGGCGCGCCGGCCCGCCTCACCGCCATCGCCGCCTCCGCGATCAATCTCGCGCTCGGCATCTACGCCGCGTTCTCGTGGAAATGCACCTGCTGGTCGTTCTCCGTCCCCGTCCTGGAAAAGCCCGCGCTCAACCTCGCCTTCGGCTTCACCGATGGCATGAGCGCGATCATGGTGCTGCTTTCCGTCATCGTCACCTTCGCTGCCGTGCTCTCCGGCAAGGCTCCCGAAGGTAAGGAAAAACTCTACTTTGGCTCGTCGCTGCTCATCTCCGGCGGCGCACTCGGCGCCTTCGCCGCGACCGACTTGTTTTTCTTCTTCGCCTTCCACGAGCTCGCGCTCATTCCGACCTTCCTCATGATCGGCATTCTCGGCCGTGGCGACCGCCGTGAGGCCGCTTGGAAAATCACCATCTATCTGGGCCTCGGTTCGATCGTCCTGCTCGCCGGCCTCGTCTGGCTCGCCAATCTCACCGGCACCTACGACATGGTGAAAATGGTCGCCGCCGCCGGAACCATCGCTCCAGCCTCGCAGAAGGGCATCGCCGCTCTGCTCATCGTCGGCTTCGGCACGCTCGTTTCGCTCTTCCCGTTCCACTCGTGGGCCGCTCCGGCGTATGCCAGCGCACCCGCTCCCGTCGCCATGCTGCACGCCGGCGTCCTGAAAAAATTCGGCCTCTACGGCCTGCTTCGCCTCGCCATCCCGCTCGTCCCCGAGGGCCTGCAATTTTGGCTCACTCCGCTGCTCGTCCTGCTGCTGGGCAACATCCTTTGGGTCGGCTGGGTCACCATCTCCCAGAAGCGCCTCGACCTGATGCTCGGCAACTCCTCGGTGATGCACATGGGTTACATCTTCCTCGCCATCGCCGCGCTCATCGCCTTTCCGGAAAACCCGCTCGCCCGTTCCGCAGCCATCGTCCTGATGTTCGCCCACGGCATTTCCATCGCCCTGCTTTTCGGCCTCGCCGACCGGATTGAGCGCAACACCGGCTCGCTCGACCTCCAGGACCTCGGCGGTCTCGCCAAATCCGCGCCCGGCCTTGCATTCCTGTTCGGCATCGCCGCCATGGCTTCGATCGGCCTCCCCGGCCTCGCCAATTTCTCCGGCGAAATCCTCGTCTTCCTCGCCGCCTTCAAGAGCTACAACGGCACCAGCGGACTCGGCCCCGTGCAGATCGCCTGCATCCTCTCGATCTGGGGCGTGGTCATCTCCGCCGTCTACATGCTCCGCGCCTATCGGAACATCTTCCAGGGCCCGGCCGTGAAAGCCACCGAATCCGCCGCCGACCTCACTCTGGCGGACCGCATCCCCGCGACGCTGTTGGTTCTAGCGCTCTTCGCCGTCGGCCTCTATCCAAACCTTCTGCTCAATCTTCTGAAATAAGTCCTATAGGACCTATAAGACCTATTCCTTTTCCGCCATGCCCGCCTACTATCTAGAAGCCCTCACCGTCACCCTCGGCATCGTCCTGCTCATGGCAGAGACCTTTTGCTCGTGCAAAAGCAAAGCCTGGGTCGGCATCTCCGCCGCTGTCGGCCTGGTGGTCATCCTCGGGCTTACCTGCATCGCCATCGGCCCTGACGCGAAACCCGACGCCGCCTGGGCCAAGTGGCCGCTGTGGAACTTCTACAACTTCGACGGTCTCGCGAAATTCTATAAAATCTTCGCCCTCGTCACCACCATCCTCGTCCTGCTGCTCGCCGTCGACTACCGCAAGATTCTCTCCCGCTACACCGAAGGCCCGGAGTCGGAAAACGGGACTGGCGAATTCTACTGCCTCCCCATCTTCGCCTGCGCCGGCATGATGTGGCTCGCCTCCGCCAAGGACTTGGCGGGTGCCTTCGTCGCGCTCGAACTCGTCACCGTCACCTTCTACATCCTCGTCGCCTACATGCGCCGCAGCGTCGGCTCGCTCGAAGCGGGTGTGAAATACCTCATCCTTGGCGCGCTCAGCACCGGCTTCCTCGTTTACGGCATCGCCTGGGTTTATGGTGCCACCGGCACGATGAATCTCGATGTCATGGGTGGCATGCTTGAAGACGGGCGCTCGGTGAACATCCAGCTAACTCCCCTGCTCTTCGGCATCGCCCTGGTCATGGTCGGCCTCGGTTTCAAGATCGGCGCCGTGCCGATGCAGGTCTGGATTCCCGACGTCTATCAAGGCGCCCCAACCCCCGTCACCGCCTTCCTCTCCGTCGGATCGAAGGCCGCCGGCTTCATCCTGATGATCCGTTTCCTCGAGCCCTTCCTCACCAGCGATCTCACCCGCGGCCCGGTGCTCACGCTGCTTCTTATCCTCGCCTGCGCCACGCTGCTGTTTGGAAATCTAGCGGCCATCCCGCAGACCAACTTCAAACGCCTGCTCGCCTATTCCTCCATCGCCCACGCCGGATTCCTCATCCTCGCGCTCGCCGCGTGGAAGCCGGAGACCGCCGTCTCCGAAGGCTCCATCAAGGTTGTCTCCTTCTACCTCGCCACCTATCTGCTGATGACGCTGGGCGTCTTCTTAATCCTCGCCCAGGTCCGCATCCAGCGCGACGGCGAAATGATCAGCGATTTCAACGGCCTCGGAAAATCCAACCCGCAGCTCGCGCTCGCCCTCACCGTGCTGCTCGCCGCCCTCGCCGGCGTGCCGCTGACCGCCGGTTTCCTCGGCAAGTTCCTCGTCTTCTCGCTCGCCGTCGAGGCCAAGCTCTGGGTCGGCGTCGGCATCGCCTTCATCGCCGCCGCCGCCGGATTCTACTACTACTTCAAGGTCATCCGCGCCATGTGGTGGAGCGACGCCGCTGACGGCAAAGCCATCGTCCTGCCCTGCATCAGCAAGCTCTGCATCGCGGTGCTCACCATCGCCACGCTCGTGCTCGGCTTCTGGCCGCAGCCGATCTGGGCGCTGCTCAAATAAGCCCGGCCGCCACCCGGACCGCCGGATTCAGAACGGTGGGCAGGAAGCTGGATGCGGAAAAAGCGGGTCCGCTCTGACTGCTTTGCGATGCTGGTGACCCCTTGCATAGCTACCGCGCCCGATATTGCACCGGAGTCATCTGATGCCGTTTGCGGAAGAGAGTTGCGAAATACTGGCTGGAATTGAAGCCCAGCCGCATCGCGGTTTCGGTGACCGAGACACCGGGAGACTGCCGCAACGCCCGCGCGGCGTGCTCCAGCCGACACTGGTTCAAATAGGCTATCGGCCCGATGTTCACGAGCTCCTTGCAATATTTCGCCATCGCGGTGATGCCCATGCCGCACTGCGCCGACATTCCCTCGAGCGTCCACGGCTCGGCGCAGCTCGCGGGATTCTCCAACAGATCGTTCAGAAACAATTCCACCGTGCGCCGGCGGGATACGAGTTCGGACGACTCCGCAAGCTGTTGCTCGGCGAGCACGTCGAGAAGCTCCACCAGCAAGCGGTTCACCGCGACGACCAGCCGCGAGCCGACGCGCGGTTCGTTCCAGTGGAGGACGCACTCCGCCAGATCCTTCGGGGCCAGGACCACCCACGACGGCCAGGTCCACTCCTGATTCGGCCTTCTCACTCCCACATCGAGGATCAACCAGCACAGGCGGCCGCGCCCGATGTTAGGATCGCCCAGTTTGTGAAGCTGCCAGGGCCGTGTAACCGTCAGGTTTCCCGCCTGCAGCGAGTGGACCTTGCCGTCCACCTCGAAGCCCATTCCGCCGGTTTCGAGAAACACGATTTCCAGCCCTTCGTTCCGATGGGAATCCAAGCCCCAGTCCTGGGCGCCGCGACAGTTCCAAAAACCGATGTTGGTCAGGCCCGGCAGCACGTTTGAATTCATTCGTTTTCCGGGGTAATGCCCCTTGGAAAGCGCGTAAATCTCGATCTTCCCTTCCCGCAGCGCCTTGAATTGCGGCCCACAATCATCGATTTCAAAGCGATCCTTCCCATTTTGATAAATCGGCGACGGGACTGCGGCTTTCACGCCATGTTCAATATCCTTCGCCGCAGGATATTGCAAGACCCGGCCAAGGCGATTTCGCATCGTGTCAGGGTGAGAACAGGCAGGATTGAAATCCATCCACCTGCGGTCGTTCCCACGACACACAAAAACCCTTGCGCATGCAGATCAGCTTTATCGATTGGGCCATCGTCATCGTGTATCTCGCCGGAGTCGTCGGGCTCGGTTGTTGGGCGGGAATGAACGCCAAGAAAAAAGGACGGCAACAGGGCGAGTCCGTCGCCGGCGATTATTTCATGGCCGCGCACACGCTCAAGTGGCCGGTCATCGGCCTTGCGCTGTTCGCCACTAATATATCCTGCGTCCACCTCGTCTCACTCGCCCAGTCTGGCTACGATACCGGCCTGCTCAACGGCAATTTCGAGTGGATGGCGGCATTCACCCTGATCCTGCTTGGATTCTTCTTCGCACCGTTCTACCTGAAATCCAAGGTCGCCACCCTGCCGGACTTCCTCGAAAAACGCTACTGCCGCGAATGCCGTGATCTGCTTGCCGTCGTGTCCATCGTCGCCGCGATCATTTTCCACATCGCCTTCCCGCTCGCCACCGGCTGGCTCATCCTGCACGATATTTTCGGCATCGAGAAATGGACCTGCATCTTCCTGATGTGCGCGCTCACCGGCATCTACACCGTGGTCGGCGGACTTGCCGCGGTGGCCATCACCGAGACGATCCAGACGGTCGTGCTTCTCCTCGGCGCCTTCGTCATCACCTGGTTCGCCTGGCACAAAACCGGTGGCTGGGAAGGCATGACCACCACACTCGACACCGCGAACGCCGCCGCCCAAGGCATCACCGATGGCAAACTCATGAGCATGCTCCGCCCTCACGGCGACGACAGCGGCATGCCCTGGTATTCCATCCTGCTTGGCTACCCGGTGCTTGGCATCTGGTACTGGTGCGCGGACCAAACCATCGTCCAACGTGTGCTCGGCGCGAAATCCGAGAACGACGCCCGCGTCGGCTCGATCTTCTGCGGCCTCATCAAGATCCTCCCCGTCTTCATCTTCATCGTCCCGGGCCTGATGCTCTACACCGCCGTCAGACAAGGGAACCTCGAAGGCGTCACCCAGGTCCGCCTCGTCCAGACCATCACCACTCCGGAAAGCGGCAAGGAGAAAATCATCGCCGTCACCGGTGACTTTGGCGACCCGAAAATCGACCCGATCCGACTCAAGGACGGTGAAACCCTCGATCTCTCCCAACTTGCCATCAAGCCCACCGGCAAGGATTCCGCACTCATCATCGGCCCCGACGTGCCGGTAAAAATCGTGACAACCGACGCCGGAGAAACCATCCCAGCCCCCGCCGGCATCCGCCCATACAAATCGAAGGAAGTCTATGCCGTCATGATCAAGAAGCTGCTGCCCGTCGGCGTTCTCGGCCTGCTCGCCGCCGCGCTGATGGCCGCGCTGATGGGAAATCTATCCAGCGCCTCGAACTCGATCGCCACCATGGTGAGCTACGACATCGTCAAACGCTTCCGCCCAGCCACCAGCGACAAGCAGCTCGTCTTCATCGGCCGCGTCGCCACGCTGTCCTCCATCGCGCTCGGCATCGCCCTCGTGCCGCTGCTCGACCGCAAGGCCAGCATCTTCAACGCGCTCAACGAAATCATCGCCCACATGGCCCCGCCCATCACCTGCGTCTTCCTGCTAGGCGTGTTCTGGCCCGCCGCCTCCGCCCGCGGCGCGAAGTGGACGATGTGGCTTGGTTCCGTGCTCGGCGTGAGTATTTACGCGCTCAAAGCCCTCAATGAAGGATTCCCCATCCCCTTCGCCTGGCTACCGGCGTTCTTCATCACCACGCCCTTCATGATGATGGCGTTCTACATGTTCGTCGCCTGCCTCGTGCTCCAGATCGTCTTCACCAAGCTCCAGCCGAAACTCGCCGGCGAAGACCTGCAAGCCCTCTACTGGCCGCATCCATTGGACGCCCTCAAAGCCCCCGGTTGGTCGGGCATTCTGAATTACAAGGTGCTCGCCGGCATCGTCATCGGCTCCATGACCGTCCTCTACATCGTGTTCCACTAACATCATGAAAACCGTCGCCATCCTGGCCATCGCCGCGCTCGCCGCCAGTTGCGCCCCCACTCACGTCCAGCGCCATGCCTGGGTCACCGGCCTCAAGCCGCAGAAAGCCGAATACTACCGCAAGCTGCACGCCAACCCGTGGCCATCCGTCAACGCCACGCTGAAAGAATGCAACATCCGGAATTTCTCGATCTACGAGCGCGAAATCACCGGCAAAACCTACCTCTTCGCCTATCTCGAATACACCGGCAACAACTTCGCCGCCGACATGAAAAAAATGAGTGACGATCCTGAAACCCGGCGCTGGTGGAAGGAAACCGATCCCTGCCAAGCCCCGCTCCCCGACGCCCTCAAGGCAGGCAAGACCTGGTCAGACACCAAGGAACTCTATCACCTCGATTGAAGGCGCCATCTCAAAATCTCAAAATTCCCATGCTTCTCCAAGACCAAGTCATCTTCCTCACCGGCGGCTCCACCGGCATCGGTCTGGACTGCGCCAAGGCCTACGCCGCCGAGGGCGCGAAAGTCGCGCTCGTCGCCCGCAACGGTGATCTATCCACTCAGGCCGCCGCCGAACTCGGCCCCGACCACCTCGGTTTCGCCTGCGATGTTTCCAAGGATTCCGAGGTGAAATCCGCCATCGACCGGGTGCTTGGCCACTACGGAAAAATCGATGCCATCCATAACAACGCCGGCATCGCCACACCTAGCAAACCGCTTCACGAGACCAACGACGACGAGTGGGACGCGCTCTTCAACATCAATCTGAAAAGCGTGCTTCAC
>JBEDKU010000270.1:0-8659 GCA_041172045.1 Verrucomicrobiota bacterium
CAAGCAAACCACCGGGACGAGTCTCCCAACGGTTTCTGCCGGCCGAACAACAAATGGAAAACGCCGAAGCACTCGCGTTGATCCGCGAAGGAAAAGCCACCGACATGCTCGATGCCCTGCAAAGCATCCGCGGACTCCGAGGCCAGCCCGCCGCCGATCCCGCCACCGCCGAAGCCGATCCCTTTGCCACTCCGGACGCCCCAGAACCGCAGGACCCGACCGCCCCCGCATCCGCCGCACTCGCGCAACTCGAAGCCACCCTCGCCGACCTCCGTGAACAACGGGAACAAGCCGAGGCCGACTATGAGGAGCCCAGGGTCAAAGCCCGCATCCAATCCCAGATCGAGGACACCATCCGGCAAATCGCCAAGGCTGACATCGCTGCCGAACGGCAGAGTCTCCAAGCCAACAGCTACAACGCCGAATACCAGTCCGCCGTCGATGTCTTGGAAGCGCAATTCCCCGAGTCGCTGGATGAGGATTCGCAATTCTACCAACTGCTCGATGACAAGGTGACCGCAGCCCGCGCCCGCAATGACGCCGCCCTGCAAGATCCGAAGTTCATCCTCAAGTTTGCGGAAGAAATCCAAACCTTGCTTGCGCCGAAAACACCCGGAAGACCGGCATCCGCCCCACCCCGAGCCGCCAGGCCCACCGGTGCGGCAGTCGCCCCAGGTCATTCGCAGGCCCCGCGCCCGACCCAGGATCAAATCAAGGCCGCCATCGATGATGCCGACCCAGACGACTTACTCGCCGCTCTCTCTCAGTGAGCGGACCTCGAGAGCCCCTGGTTAGGATTTCAAATCTCTTACTTCACCGAAAGACACCACTCCCATGCCTTCTTACAATGCCGAGCCCAATGCTCAAGACGCCGTAGCCCTGCTCGCGGCCTCGCCCAACAGCCGCCAGGACATGATCACGGCGTATTTCCACAAGGCCAGTGCCCAGCACAACGCCTTGATGGGATTCACCAGCACCTTTGACCCTAACTCCCAGAACGGTGGCGTCACTTCCATCTTCGCCGAGAAGACCGACCTCGCCGCCGGCGGCAAATCCCGCGTCCACTTCAACACCATCGGCCTTCCCGCCGGTCCGGGTGCGGTGGGTGCCGGCGTCCTCACCGGTAACGAGTCCCGCAGCTCGATCAACACCTACTCGGCCACCGTCGATTGGGTCCGTGATGCCACCGTGCTCACCGAGGATGAAATCCAGATGATCGAAGCCGGCCGCAACCTGAAGGGCACGCTCATGACGCTTCTTGCGAAGAAGATGGGCCTGACCAAGCAGAACCACATGCTGCAGCGCCTCAAGTCGTCGGCCGTCAGCGCCAACACCTACCGGGTCGGCAATCGCACCAGCGTCAACGGCCTGACCGCCGACGACACGCTCTCGCTCGACGTGACCAACACCGGCCGTTCCTTGCTCAACACCCTCGGGGCCACCCCGCTGCGCAAGAACACCGCCAAGAGCGGCTGCCCGATCAGCAAGTTCATGCTCTTCGCCGGCGACAACGCGATGCTGCCCATCCGCAACAGCTCGACATTCAACGCCGCGGTGTCGAATGCGGATGTCCGCGGTGCCGGCAACGCCAATTTCACCGGCGAGATCCTCGACTGGCAAGGCAACCCGTTCTACGAGTTCCCCATCACCGACATGGCGTGGGACGACTACAAGGGCGGCCCGCTGCTGGCCAAGGCCAAGGTTGGTCAGCATTTGGCGTTAGGGACTCCAATGGTCGGCCCGGCGACAACCGGCGCCGATTTGGAACTCAAATGCACGCTCGGCACCAAGAGCCGCTACTTCCAGTGGTTCGATGGCCACCCGTTCCAATTCAGCCGTCAGGAAGCGCTGTCGAACTTGTCCGGCACCGACTACTACGCCTGGGCTTGCAACCCGGACGGCACGCGGGTGTTCTTCAGCTACGCCGGCCACAATGCCGAAGTGAAGGGAAACACCCTGAAAGTGAAAGCCATCCTGAGCCCAGCGGCCACCGGGTCGGTCGATGCCGCCATCGTGGGACAACTCAACGTGGGCAGCGCCGTGCTGAACACCACCGCAAACACGTTCCCCGGCACCGGATCGAACAACCTGCAAGTCGCGGGAGCCAACGGCAACTGGGTGTATTCCAACACCATTCAAGCCGGGGCTATCATCATCCAGGCCAACAGCCAGGGCGTCATCTATGGCCGGTCGTTCATGCTCGCCTCGATGGCCGCCTGCTTCGCGCACGGCAAGGTCAAGATGGCCGAGATCGAGCAGAACTTCGACTATGACTTTGTCATGGGCAAAGGCTACCAGATGATCTTCGGCACCGGCGTCTGCCTTGACCCCCTGGGTGTGCCGAATGGCTACATCCTCATCGAGCACGCGATGACGCTCACCGGCTACCCCTGCCCGGTGCTTGACGCCACTCCGTAAGCGCGACTGACACCCCACACCCTGGGCGGGGCGGCGATCATCCGCCGCCCCGCCTTTTTCTTTGTTCTCCATCCCAACCACCATGAATCTGCCGACCATCATCTCCAAGTCCGTGCTGTTTAGCCTGGCAGCCCCAGACGAGACCCACGCCGTCCGCATCCTGCTCCACGACGTCAACAACCAGAGCCAATACCGCCTCAGCTGCCGCAGCCGCACCTACCTGTTCGAGAAGTGCGGGATCGTTGGCCGGCACCTGTTGGAAATCCCCGTGTCGCTGTGGATGCAGGATTCCCCGACCAAGAGCTTCCGCGAAAACCAATCGATCAGCGAAGATTTCCGCAGCGCGGACAACTGCCCGTATTCCATCCAGATCGTGCCATGGAAAGGCGCGGCACCGCAGACCTTTGGCCAAGCGATGGAAGCCCACTTCCTCCCCCTTCTCCGCGAGATCCTCCGCACCATCGAAGCCCCGCCGGTGGTCGAAGAAGCGTTCAAGCTCATCGACGCCGGCAACCTTGGCGAGCTGCAAGACCTGGCGGCCTTCCTCAAAAGCGCCGCCAAAACCGATGGCCCGTCACCCGCCGCCGCCGAGCGCGCCCGCAAGATGCGCGAAGCCAAGGCCGCCAAGAAAGCGCAACTCCAAACCGCCTGATCCACCATGTCATTACCTTGCAGAAGAAACCGTGAGCATGATGGCGCATGTATCCACTGCACGATTGAAGCCCAAACTTCGGCCATCGTTGCTGCCATCCATGAAACCAACAAGTCGGTGCCGCTGTGGCGGCGCTTTTTGAATCTCTTCCGCTAATCCCATGACCACCTACGAAATCGCCGCCAAGCTGCTCACCTACTTCTCCCACGAGGAGCGCAGCATCCCCGACCACCCGACCTACCCCGGCCGCAACGACGCCGTGAAGGACGCGATCAACGCGGGGCTGCAGGAGCTGTTTGGTAAAGGCAAACCGTGGGTGCGCAAGGACGAACGCGGAGCCTCGGTCAACGCGCCGGCCACCGTTTCCATTGCGGTGGTCAACGGCAGCACCGCCGCGACCATCGCCGCTGAGGATTGGCAAGACTGGTTCGCCGGCTGCACCTGCATCCTGCCGGGTGCGGCCGTGGACAACCAGATCCGCAACCACGAATCCGCGGTCGTGCTCAAGTTCCCCTATTCCGGCGCCACCGGCACCGTGCTCGCCACCATCTACCACGATTCCATCACCATCGGCCCCGACGTGCTCGAAGTGCTCGCGCCAATCCGTTGGAATCGCTGGCCACTGCTTTCGATGGCCTCCCCCACCAACATCCCCGACGGAGTTTATCAGGATTACGGCTCCAACTACGTCAAACCCGATACCGGCCTGGTCATCGAGAGCATCGCGGATGCGGCCGGGATCCCGCGGGGCTACTTCGTCGGCACCTGGTCGGCCTTCCCCAACGATGTCCAGGGCATCCGCATGCGGCTCGCCCCCGCCCCCGCGGGTGCCGGCTTCCTCGACTACCAGGTCATGCTCGCCCCGCCGCTGATCGAGGACATCGACGACACCACCCTGCCGATTCCCTTCAACTTCGTGCATTCGATCTTCCTGCCCATCGCCCTCAAGCGCCTCAGCGATTCACCCTTCTGGAGCGGCACCAACAACCAGCAAGCGGTCGATGACGCCTACAAAACCGCGCTGTCGCTGCTCGCCGATGGCAGCCCCAACAAAACCGGCGGAGTGCGCTTCGTCACCAAAGGATAATTCATGGCCGCCGACGCATTCACCCCCAGGACCAGCAAGCAGCGCCTGCCCACGCCGCTCAACGGCACGCTCTTCACCACCACCCGGATCGTCGCGCAGGAAAAGCCGCTGCCGGTCATCGGCGGCACCATGGAAGCCGAGCTGGGGCCGGCGTGGGCGGATTCCATCGTCATCGGCGTCAGCGAGCCGCCGGAGAACGCCAAAGGCGTGCTCACCATCACCCACGTCCGCATCCCCACCGAAGCGGAACAACTCGCCTCCAACTGGGAGGAAACCAGCGTCTCAATCGGCGGCAAAAGTTACCCCGCCGTCGTCCGCTCGGTCGTCATGCTGGCGTCGGCCTATTCCGAAGCATCCCCCGCCATCGGATCCGCCCTGCCGGTGATCGCCACCGGCTTGTTTGACGGTAGTGGCTTCATGCTGTTCGAGCGCGAATGTGCCAAATCCGGCATCGAGCTGGAGCCCACCTTCCGCGTCGATCGCCGCACCTACGTCACCACCGCCGCGCAATTCCGCGGCACCGAACCGGATCAGCGCACCGGCGTCACCCGCGTCAACACACAATCCCTCGTCCCCGCCGCCAGCATCGCCACCGACACCGTTGACGCCAACGGCCAGATCACGGTTTACGAGCAGATCGACATCAACTGGGCCATCAAAAGCGACAGCTACGTTTCCAGCACCCTCACCAAAACCTGGACCGACGTCATCAACTACGAGTGGCCGCCCATCCTGCTCGGCATCGTTTACAAGATCTGGAACCGCAAGGACGGCGGCTCGGACATTTTTCCGGTCGTGCGCATGAAACAGGGATTTTCCGGACCGCAGCTCGCCACCGTCAACCAGTGGTGGCAGGCCACCGAGCCCTCCGTCACCTCGCCGCAACAGATGATCCCCGAGGGCTTCCAATACCACTGCCCGCGCTTTTCGCTCAACGTTCCGCCCTGCCTTCACACCGCGCAAACCATCACCGTCGTCGCCGGCACCGCAGACCCCGTCTACGAATACACCACGGACACGGAAACCTTCCCCGCCACCAACGTCACCACCTGGCCGGCCTCGATCACCTGGACCGAAAGCAAGCCCTACATGGGCGGCTATATCGTCACCGCCTACACCGTCAACCGCCCCGTTTGATGCCTTCCCCATCGGACATTCCCGACCCCACCTTCCCGCGTGTCCAATTCAACGGCATGCGCACGCCGTTTCACATCGAAGTCGGATTCCCCAACCGCCTCGCGGAAGCCTCCGGCGCGGTCGATTCCATCTGCAACTTCGGGGAGATCATCACATGGCTCGACGGCGCAACCACCAAGACCGGAATCCGCGGAGGTGGAATCGAAGCTGGAACCATCTGGGAGATGCCACCCTATCCGATCAATCTCGCGCTGCCAGGCAGATCAATCATCTGGATCCGCGTCCCGCTGATCGTAAATCTAACGCCGCTGGGGGACGCCTCCATGAGCGGGATCGCCAGCTCCACAGCCCCCTCCTGGGAATCCCTCGCTTACGACTCATCCACCAGCGATCCGGTCACCTTCGGAGACAAGCTCGTGCCCGCGATTTTTCCCGCCGGTGACGGCGCCGGAGTAGCGATTACCCGCGTCGGGATCCTTACCGTCGTCGCTGGCTCCGCTTCGCTCGAAGCCAGCGGTTGCGGCGACATCATCGTCACCCACTGCCCCGGCAATCTTAGTCACCGCCGCGGCTCTGTCGATACCTCCAGCAGCTCGGCATGAACCCTCCCACGCTCGCCGAGTTCAACGCCATCATCGCGCAGTGCGGCTGCTGCGAGCACCCCCGCTGCTGCCCGCCGCAGTTGCAATGCCGGTCGGTCAATGTGATTGCGAACCGGTTGGGATACGTTGATCCATCCGATTCTGATTCTGATTCGGATGAAGTGCCTCAATTTATGAGGGTGCACTACCTCAAGAAAACGATTGGTGGGAATGTTACCGGATTTGATTACACGACTTACGCAACCTATCCACCCGCCGGTGCGGGCGGTGGCGACACTTACGTCCAGGTCAGCCGAGTCGATAGTCGTTTCTCGAAGTATATTGAGGAGTATGATCGTGCATTCAGGGCGAGCGCAGCTTGCATTGTCACGCCCGACTTTGTGAATAGTGGGAGTTGCGAAGTCGGAGGCTCGCTCACCGAGAGCTATTACACCGCCTACCGCGAAGACGTGACTGAGGGTGAAAGCATTGGGGCCAATGCGAATTTCCTCAGCGGCACCGTGGTCACCCAATGGGTATCCGCCGCCGGTGAACGCACCGAAGAGCACATTGCGTGGCAGGAAGACGCCGAACAATGGGATCTCGATCACCCGGACTATGAAACGGAAGTGGCCGATTACGAAGCGGCCCACGCCATCTGGCAGGCGGATTACGATGCGTGGAACGCGGAATGGACAATTTGGAATGACGAAGGGCAAGTCGGCACGGAACCCACCTTCGATGATCCGGAGCCGCAGTTAGCCGCTCCACGCGAGCAGGAACCTAGCAAGTTCTACCCGGAATGCACTTACCGGGTGAACACCACCTACACCAACTGGGAGCGGGTCAATCTGGGAGAGGGTTGGACGATCCGCCTGATTCCGGAGGAAGAGGGTTACGAGAATCCCCGCACGGATACCTACTTCGCTGGCTCAACGCCGACAGCTGGTGGTGACGCGGTTTACGAAGATCCGGTCACCTATGAAGACTTCCTGGCGCTGGTGGAAGCCTGGTCCGCCGCGAACGCGGCCGAAGCGTTTGCCCGTTCCGAACTGAGTGAATCGGATTCCGATTACTGCCCCTTCGTCAATGACTTCTGCGGTGCTTATAAATTCTTCGGTGATGCACCTGGCCAGATTTACATCGGGGCATTCGAGGCGCGGCTCTTTCAGTATCGCTGGAAGCTCAACAAATGCTGCGGCTTTACCTCCATCACCTCGGGCTGGCGCGAAGTCTATTGGCCGCTCGAATACATGCAGTGGCTCGCGGAAATCGAAGGGCTCGGTTCCGACGATGTGATCCCGCCGCCACCCGTCGATCTGGATGCGCTGGCCGCGAAAAAACAGTGGCTGTGGAGCGACATCCCGCCACTCTGCGTCCAGAGTGACAGCGCGGATAGCGATGCCCCGCCCGTCGATCCCTACGACCACGAAACCATGTGGTCGCCCTGGTCCGCCATCGTCGAGATCCCGGTGGGCGAGCGTGGCCGCAAAGGGTTGCGCAACTATTTCCAAAACTGTTACGGCCCGCTGAAGGACTTCATGCCGCAAGTCACTGGCGAGGTCGATTTTTCCGACGACCTGCCCGATGATTTTGCATAACCCAGACCCCTTTGCACCCGCCGACAACGGCGGCGATCTCGATCACCCGTGCCTCGTCGGCAGTGGCGGTATGCTTGCCCCGCCACAAAACCAGTGGCTCATCGCTCACCACCTCCGCAATTTCCCCGGCTCCGGTGCCTGCGTCGCCTGCGGAACTGGCCCCGGAGCCTCCTATCACCTCGCCAAGCCCACGGCCGCGCCCACCGGCCCCTTCATCCTGCCCATCCCGAGCGACGTGCCGTGGCAGTCCATCGAAATCCACACCCTGCGCTTCGGTAATCCCGATTGGCTGGTTGAATGCGCGCCCACGCTCGATGCCTGGTGCGAACGCCACGGCCTGCCGCTCCACATCACCTCCGCCTGGGATCCAGCCTACCCGGATCCGAAATTTTGCGAGATCGACATGCTCCGCGCCTTCCTCGCCGGCGATGCCAAATGGATGCTCTATCTCGACGCCGACATCATTGTTCACCCGCTCGCGCCGCGGCCGCATTTCACCGCGCCCGGTTTCCACATCCGTGCGGACCGCTACAATTTCATTCCAAGGCAACGGCAAAGCTGGACCAAATGGTGCGTCGACAAATTCCAGCAAGCACCGGCCGAAGATTGGATCTATCGCAACGCCGGAGTCTGGGCCTGCGATCGTGCCGCCGCCGCCGCCCTGCTCGCCGTCATCGAGCTGCCCTACCACAGCGGCATCATGGAGCAGCACCACCTCAACTGGTGGCTCAACCTTGCCCATCGATCCGGAATGCCCGTTGTCGATCTGCCCACCGAGTGGAACCGCATCCCCGAGGAACTCCAGCCCGCCTGGTTCTTCCACATCTACTCGCAGAAGAAATGGCAAAACCTGCTCACCTTCCGCAGCGCCGGCCTCTTGCCCGATCAAATCACCCCGCTTGCCTCGCCGCCGCCGGCGCCCGACTTCGGCGAGGGTGCCGTCGTCTGGCCCTACCTCTCCACCGCCGCCGAGTGGGATGAACTCTGGTTTTCCCACCGCAGCGTGCTCGAACATTTCTCCGAGAAGCACTGGCCGCTCGTGCTCATCGGCGACATTCGCCCGCCCTGGTGGCCCGGTGAATTCATCCACGCGCCCCGCTACCAGGACGCACTGTGGCTCGGCACCCAATGCGCCGAGCGCGTGCTGTGGATGAATGACGATATCTTCATGCTCGCCGATCAG
>JBEDKU010000271.1:0-11484 GCA_041172045.1 Verrucomicrobiota bacterium
CCGATGGTCAGCTCTCGACATCCTCAAGGACCTCAAGGACCAACCTTAACTAAACTACGACCATGGCCGTACCAAAACGCCGCCAATCCAAAAGCCGCTCAAAAATGCGCCGCGGCGCCACCCGCTGGCGTGCACCGATCTTCAAGAGCTGCCCTGAGTGCAGCAGCCGAGTGCCATCGCACATCGCCTGCCCGTCTTGCGGTTACTACCGCGACCGTCAGGTGCTCGACGTCGAAGCTCTCTGAAGCCGACCACGTGTCTTCTGAACCAATTACCGCTCGGGGATTTCCTCTTGCGGTAATTTTTCGTTTTCTCATATTTCACCACCGTATACTTGATCCTGCATGAAAGTCGCCCTGGACGCCATGGGTGGGGACCACGCCCCCGCCGTCAATATCGGAGGAGCCATCGACGCGCTCCGGTATTACCCGAAGCTCCAACACCTTTATTTGGTGGGAGTTGAGGAAGTCCTGCAGGAAGAATGTAAAAAGCAGGGGCTCGATCTGAACGATCCACGGGTGAGCATTGTCCATGCCTCGGAAGTCATCGGCATGGCCGAGCCGGGCGCAAAAACGGTGCGGCGGAAGAAACTCTCTTCCATCAGCATCGCCATGGACATGGTCAAGGACGGCCGCGCGGATGCCTTCGTCTCCGCCGGAAACACCGGTGCCGCCGTGGCCGCCGCGACGTTGAAGCTGCGGACCTTGCCGGGCGTGGACCGCGCCGGCATCGCCTCCGCGCTGCCCAACGAATACGGCATCTGCCACATTCTCGACGCCGGGGCGAATCCCGAGGCGAAGCCCGAGCACCTCGTGGCCTACGCCGTCATGGGCACCGCGTTTTCCCGCGGCGTGCTCGGCGTGAAGCACCCGAAAGTCGGCCTGATGTCGAATGGCGAGGAGGACGAAAAAGGCACCACCTTCACCAAAGAAACCTTCAAGCTCCTCAAGCAAACTCCCGGCATCAACTTCGTCGGAAACGTCGAGGGCCGCGATCTTTTCGAGACCGAACTGGACGTCGTGCTGTGCGACGGATTTGTCGGAAACATCATGCTCAAGACCATTGAAGCGACCGCCAAGGCTGTTTCCAAATGGCTCAAAACCGAGATCCAGGGCAATCCGCTGCGCATCGCCGGTGCCATGCTCGCCCAAGGCGCGTTCAAGGCGCTGAAGGAAAAGAGCAGCTACGAAACCTACGGCGGCAGTCCGCTGCTCGGGGTGAACGGCGTGGTCATCATCGCCCATGGGTCCTCCACCGCGCTGGCGGTGCGGAACGCGATCCGCGTCGGCATGGAAACCGTTGAAAACCGGGTGAACCCGCAGATCGAACAGGCTTTGGCCGCGATTTCCCAGGCGGCCTCGACGGAGGCGTAATTTCGGATAACTTGGATTCTCACTTCTCGCTTGTGGCTTCCGTTCGTGGGTTCCAATGTCCCGCCGCATGAGTGAATTGACGTCCCCTTACCAAGTATGCGTTGCAGGCACCGGCAGCTACCTTCCGGAAAAAATCCTCACCAATGCCGAGCTTGCGATCCGGGTGGATACCAGCGACGAGTGGATCGTTTCCCGCACCGGCATCAAGGAGCGCAGGATCGCCGCCGAGGGCGAGTTCACCTCGCACATGGGGACCCATGCCGCCAGAAAAGCACTGGAACAAGCCGGTCTTGCCGCCGAGGACGTCGAGCTGATCATCGTCGCCACGATCACGCCGGACACGCCGACCCCGGCGACCGCCTGCTACGTCCAGCACAGTTTGGGTGCCGTCAACGCGGTGGCCTTCGACATCTCCGCCGCGTGCTCGGGATTTCTCTATGCCATGAAGATTTCCAAGCGCCTCATTTCCGACGGTGCCTTCAAGAACGCCCTAATCATCGGCGCGGAGAAACTCTCCACCGTCACCAACTGGGAGGACCGGACGACCTGCGTGCTTTTCGGCGATGGAGCCGGAGCCGCCGTCCTCCGTCGCGCCGAGCCGGAGGAAGGTTCCATCCTTGCCACCGAGATGGGCACCGACGGAAACCTCACCCATCTTCTCAACATCCCCGGCGGCGGCAGCGCCTGCCCGATCACCAGCGAAAATGTGAACGACCACCTGGTCTCGATGACCATGATGGGCAAGGAGGTCTTCAAACACGCGGTCAACCGCATGAAGGAAGCCGCGGAAAAAGTCATCGACCGCGCCGGGCTCAAGCCGGAGGACATCGCCTGCGTCATTCCCCATCAGGCGAACCTGCGCATCATCGACGCCATCGCCGACCGCCTCGCCGTTCCTAACGAGCGTGTCTTCGTCAACCTCGACAAATATGGCAACACCTCCGCCGCGGCCGTCGCCATCGCGCTCGACGAAGCGAACCGCTCCGGCGTCTTCAAGCGCGGCGAGCACATCGTGTTAGTCGTCTTCGGCGCCGGACTCACCTGGGCGGCCGCCGCGATCCGCTGGTAGCCATGGCCTACCGCAGCACGCCGCAGGAGACCGATTCGATGCCGCCGGGCATCACCTACATCATCGGCAACGAAGCGGCGGAGCGCTTCTCGTTCTACGGAATGCGCACGATTCTTGTCGTGTTCATGGTCCAGTACCTGCACTTCATGGATGGTGGCGGCGGGCGTCAGCTAACCGGAAACGAAGCGGTGGAGTATTACCATCAGTTTGCGAGCTGGGTTTATTTTACCCCGCTGCTCGGAGCGCTGATCGCGGATATTTTCCTCGGGAAATACCTGACCATCCTGCTGCTCTCCGTCGTCTATTGCCTCGGTCACGCCGCGCTCGCGTGCATGGGATCGTTTGGGAACTCGCCCTGGTGGTTGTTCGCCGGGCTGCTGCTCATCTGCCTCGGCTCCGGCGGGATCAAACCCTGCGTCTCCGCCCACGTCGGCGACCAGTTCGGGAAAAACAACCACCACCTCATTTCCCGGATTTATAACTGGTTCTACTTCTCCATCAACTTCGG
The DNA here is from genome assembly GCA_041172045.1 of Verrucomicrobiota bacterium. Classification (GTDB taxonomy): domain Bacteria; phylum Verrucomicrobiota; class Verrucomicrobiia; order Verrucomicrobiales; family Akkermansiaceae; genus Luteolibacter. The sequence continues at coordinate 2,951 of JBEDKU010000271.1, forward strand.
CTCGTTCTTCTCCACGCTGCTGACGCCATGGCTGTTGGAGAAACACGGGCCGCACTGGGCGTTCGGCGTGCCCGGCGTGCTGATGGCCGTCGCCACCTTCATGTTCTGGTTAGGGAGGCACCGCTTCGTGCACATCCCGCCGTCCGGCAGCGGGTTTTTCAAAGAGGTGTTTTCCCGCGAGGGGATGATCGCGCTGGGCAAGTTGATCCCGTTGTTCGTCTTCATCGCGGTCTTCTGGTCGCTTTACGACCAGACCGGCTCCTCATGGGTGCTCCAGGCGCAGCAGATGGATCTGAAATTCCTCGGCATCACCTGGCTGGAATCCCAGATCCAGGCGGTGAATCCGATTTTGATCCTAATCTTCATCCCGCTGTTCACCTTCGTCATCTATCCGTGGATCAACCGGATTTTCCCGCTCACGCCGCTGCGCAAGATCGGCCTCGGGATGATCCTGATGATCGTATCGTTCGGCCTAACCACCTTGGTGCAGTCCTGGATCGACGCCGGCCAGCGCCCGTCCATCGGCTGGCAGATCGTCGCCTACGTCATCATCACCGCGTCGGAAATCATGGTCTCCATCGTCGGGCTGGAGTTCGCCTACACGCAGGCGCCGCGGGCGATGAAATCCTGGATCATGTCGTTGTTCTGGCTCTCCGTATGGGGCGGCAACCAGTTCACCGCGCAGGTGAATCACGTCATCGCCATCCCCTCCCCTGCCAGCGTGCAGTTCGCACAAGCCACCGCCGCGCTGCCGGCGGACTGGCAGACCTCGCCGCGCACCGTCATGCTGCCGGGGCACGACGGAGTCACCGGCACCGCGGATGATTTCGTCGCACGGGGCGGGCAAGGACGGATGGATTCGTTGGAAATTCCCGGCCGCGAGGTTTTCCTAACGACAGCCGGCCGGATCGAGGCGCGCTCCGGCGACGCGTTTCCCTCCAACGAGGAAGGCCGGAAACTCATCGGCGGCGCGAAGGACCCGTGGGGAAATCCGCTGGTTTACGACCTCATCGACTCGTCCCACGCCCGCATTTCCAGCGCCGGTCCCGACCGGATTTCGAAGACCCCGTGGGATGTCGGTGTGATTCTCGAAAAAATCAGCGGCGACGCGCCATCCGCCCGGGACACCTGGCTCGGCCGCCGTAAGGCCGCGCTCGGCATCCAGGAAAAGCCCTCCGAAGCCGGTTTCACGCGGACCGAATTTTCCGGTGGCCAGAGCAAGCTCGAGGGCTCCGCGTATTTCCGCTTCTTCACCTGGCTGGTGCTGGGCACCACGGTGATCTTCATTCCGTTCGCCTGGTTCTATCGGCCGCGGACTTATCTGCACGACTGACCCACCATTTTTGGAAAACAACCTCACTCGCACTCAATCATGACATTCAAGACCCGCACCCAGCTCGCCCTGCGCGCCGCCCGCGCCCACTCCTCCGACAAGTCCGCGCTCGTCGGACTCGATGGATTCGTGGACACCATCGTCACCCCGGTGGCCCAGCGCACGGCGCAGGGCGAGGAGTTCACGCCGATCCACAACATTCCCGAGTTCGCCCAACGCATCGCCGGAGCCGCGGGGAAAAGCACCAACATCGAGTTCTATCCGCGCATGGAAAAACTCGGCGGCAACGGCCCGATCATGGCGAACGCGCTGCTCGCCGCCGGCACCCACGTCACCTACGTCGGCGCGCTCGGCCGGCCCTCGCTGCACTCGGTTTTCCATGATTTCGCCTGCCATGCCGAAGTCGTTTCGCTCTGCGATCCAGCCACCACCATCGCCGTCGAGCTGGACGACGGGAAGATCATGCTCGGCCAACTCCGCAGCCTGGATTCCATCACGCTCGACACCATCGAGCTCGTGATGGGTGCCGACAAGTTCCGCGCCACGCTCGCCACATCCGATCTCGTCGCGCTGGTGAACTGGACGATGATTCCTAACATGACATCTATTCTCGCCGCCCTTGCCGACGAGGTCCTGCCCGCGCTGCCGCCGCATGAGGGCCGCACGTTTTTCTTCGATCTGGCAGACCCCGAGAAGCGCTCCGCCGCCGATATTCTCGAAGTTCTCGCCATCATGACCCGCTTCGAAGCCTTCGGCGCAGTCACGCTCGGGCTGAACCTGAAGGAAGCCCAGCGCGTTTACGACGTGCTCGGCTTCGCCGCCCGCGGCGAGACGGAGACCGACCTCCGCGCCATCGCGGCGGACATCCGGGAGAAACTCGCTCTCGCCACCGTCGTCGTCCATCCGCGCGAATCCGCCGCTTGCGCCACCGCCGCCGGCACCTTCTGGGTGCCCGGCCCCTACATGGACAAGCCGCTCATCACCACCGGCGCGGGCGACCATTTCAACGCGGGCTTCGCCCAGGGCCAACTGCTCGGTCTCGACCCCGAAGCCTGTCTCGGCCTCGGCGTCTGCACCAGCGGCCACTACGTCCGCACCGCGGTCAGTCCAAGTCTCGACGACTTGGATCAATTTCTCAGCACCTGGGAATAGCTCCGTTAGGAAAGCCGCTTCATCACCGCGGCGGAGAGCAGTTTGCCATCCGCGCGGCCATCCGCGAGTTCCTGGGCGCGCTTCATCACCTTGCCCATGTCGGCCTTACCCGAGGCCCCGGTATCGGTCACGGCCTGCTCGATGATGGCCACAAGCTCTTCCTCGCCCAGCGCGGCGGGAAGGTAGCGGGAGAGGATTTCAATCTCGGTCTTCTCGGTGGCGGCGAGTTCCGGGCGGCCGGCCTTTTCAAACTGCTCGCACGAATCCACACGCTGCTTGATTTGCTTGCGGATCACCGCGAGCACCTCGGACTCGTCGAGCACGATGGAGAGATTGCCCTTCTCGATGGCGGCGTTCATCAGGGCGCTTTTCAACGCGCGCAGGGCGTTGAGGGCGACGCTGTCCTTGGCCCTCATGGCGGTTTTGATGTCTTCGGGAATGCGGGTGGCGGTGTCACTCATGGCCGCTGTCCTATCATGATCGCGAACCGCGCCAAGCAAAACTGACCCGAGGTGAGTTGTCAGGGTGCGCCGCCCCGTCAGTCCCGCGCTTTCAGGACGCCGACCATGTCGAGTTTTCCGATCATCCGGCTGACGAGCGCGAAGGACAATGCCGAGGCCGTCAGCACCACGACGATGGCGATGGAATAGGTGGAGGAGTTGATGACGATGGGCAGGCGCACCGTTTCCGTGCTGAAGGAGGACATGATGAACAACGCCAGCCCGCGGCCGAAGAGCAGGCCGAAGGGCAGCGCTAACAAAATCAGGATCGCCAGCTCGCCGACAAGCACGCCACGCACCTCCGCCAGGCTGAAGCCGACGACGCGCAGGGTGGCGAGCTCGCGGCTGCGCTCGGAGAGGGCGATGCGGGCACTGTTATAAACGACGCCGAAGGCGACGATGGTGGCGAGCACGAAGTATAGATTCCGGATGATGCCGATGCTCTTGCCGGTGGTCTCGCGGAAGGCGGCGAGCTGGTCCTTCCTCACCATCACCACGGCGGCGCGCGGGGTGTCCTTGAGCTCGCGCATGAACTCGTCCCAGCGCTTGTGATCGAGCGCTAGATTCGCGCCGTTGACGGTATCGCCCTCTTTCAACGCGCGCCGCAGGGCGGAAATGTCCATGTAGGCGGCGACTCCGGCGAAGTCGGTGACGAAACCGCGGATGGGGATGCGCAGCACCGGCCGCCGCCCTTCCAGCACCTCGACCTCCACTTCGTCGCCGATGGCGGCACCAAGGACTTTTCCTAACATCTCCGACATGACGAGGCCTTCCTCCGGCATGGCGACGACGTGGCCGTTTTCATCGAGCCTGCGGTTCAGGTCCGAGCCCGGAGTGACCCCGGTGACGGCGAGTTTCCGGTGACGGTGGCCGTATTTCAACCGCGCCTGCACGGTGCGGATCGGCTCGGCGCGGATCACACCGGGCAGGTGCTCCAGATCATGGAAGCCACGGCCGGACGCGGGCTCGGTGAGGAAAACGGAGACGTCCTGGCGTTGCTGGCTATTCCACTGGAAGGTGAGCAAGTAGTCGATGCTGTCAGCCATGGCGCCGGGCAGGACCATCAGGCCGGTGGCGAGCGCGAGGCCGGATGAGGTGAAAACCGCCTGCCACGGGCGGCGCTCGATGTTGCGCAGCGCCATCCGGAAGGTGGGGCTGAAAAAACGCGTGAGACCGATGCGCTCGAAGAGCGACGGCTTGAAATCAGCAGGCGGTTCCGGCCGCATGGCCTCCGCGGGAGGAAGTTTCACCGCCTGCCAGACGACGGTCAGCACGCCAAGCACGGATGCGCCGAGACTGATGAACAGCGCCAGACCAAGCGCGCTGTAGTCCATGGTGAAAACGAGCGAGGGAAAGCGGAAGAACAGCGTATACATGTCCACCAGCACCGCGCCCAGCAACCTGCCGCCGACTCCGCCGATGAGGGTGCCTAGCAGGCCGATGACGAGCACGTATTTCATGTAATGCACTCCGACCTGCCGGGACGAGTAACCGAGCGCCTTCATCTGGGCGATCTGCTCGCGCTGCAAGCGGACGATCCGGGCGAGCACCGCGTTCACCATGAAGGCGGCCACGCTGAGGAAGACGAGCGGATAGGCGACGGATAGAGAGGTGAGCACGCGCAACTCGTCATTGAGCCGCTGCGCGGACGCCTGATCCCTGTGGGTGATGGCTCCGCCCGCGCCGTAGGGAGCGAGGATGCGGTCCATTTCCTCGATGACCGGCTCCGCTGCGGCGCCAGGCGCGAGGTCGATGACAACGTCGTTGAAAGCACCGTCCAGATTGTAGGCCACGGCGAGGGCGCGGTAGTTCATCCAGATCACGCTGAAGCGCTTGTGGTCGGGCAGGGTCTGGCCGGCGCGGGCCTCGAAGACGTATTCCGGCGAGAGGCCGATGCCGCAGATTTTCAAGGTTTCGCGGCGGCCGTTGATCACGGCGACGAGGGAATCGCCGGGTTGCAGACCATTCGCGTTGGCGAAGGATTCTCCCAGCACGACCTCGCGCCGCTCGTCGGTGCGGGGAAGTCTACCAGTGCGGAGAAACAGGCGGTTGAGCTTCTGTGGGCCGCCGTCTTCCGGCAGGGAAATGATGTGGCCGGTGGCGGGTTCGGACAAGCCGGGTAGATCGAGGGTGACATCAACGGCGACGCGGGTTTCCACGATAGCCACGCCGGGGAGCGTCTTGAGCTGGTCCGCGACGGCGAGCGGCGCGCGCTTGAGCGTGGCGAAGATGTCCGCCATCGCGTAGCGCTGATAGTAGGTGGAGCGCGTGGTCTCCAGCGTCAGGATCAGGCTGCGAGTCATGATCATCATCGCCAGGCCGCAGGCCATCACCAGACTGACGGCGAAGACCTGGCCTTTCATCTTGGCCAGGTCTCGCAGCAGCTTTCTATCGAGTGGCGAGATCATGGGAGGAAATGGGACTTATAGGTCCCATAAGTCGTATAGGTCCTATCACCACTTCAACTGCGATGCCGGCAGACGCACCTCATTTCGGTGGGAGTTGACGATCTTCCCATCGGACAGATAGAGGACGCGGTCGGCCATTTCCGCCATGATGGCGTTGTGGGTGATGATCACGGTGAGGGTGCCGAGCTCGCGGTTGATGCGCTCGACAGCTTCGAGCACGGCGATGCCGGTGGTGACGTCGAGCGCGCCGGTGGGCTCGTCGCAGAGCAGGACTTCCGGGCGCTTGGCGATGGCGCGGGCGATGGCGACGCGCTGTTGCTCGCCGCCGGAAAGCTGGGAGGGAAAGTGGTCCATGCGCGCGCCGAGACCGACCATTTCCAGCGCCTCCTCCGGCGTCATCGGATCGCGGGAGATGCCGGTGATGAGCGCGACATTTTCCCGCGCGGTGAGGCTGGGGATGAGGTTGTAGAATTGGAAGACGAAGCCCACGCAGTTCCGCCGGAAGAGGGTGAGCGTGTTTTCATCCGAGCCGTCGAGCGGCCAGCCCTTGTAGATGAGATTTCCGGAAGTCGGCACATCGAGGCCGCCGAGGATGTTGAGCAGGGTGGATTTCCCGCTGCCGGACGCGCCGAGCAGACAGACGAGCTCGCCGGCATTGAGCTCGATGTCCACGCCGTGAAGGGCCACGACGTCGAGCTCGCCGGTGTGGTAAACCTTCCTCACGCCGCGGGCCTCGAAGACGACACCTGTGGAAACCGGCGGTGGGGGAAGGGTGTCGTTCATCTGGCTGCGGGACGGTAGCAGACGGCGGGACGATCACAACACCGGGGAATTTAAGTGGGACCGAGCTTCGCCAGGACATTTCAAGCCAATAGAATGTGCGCGGGTTGTTGCTTGACCACCCTCCCCCATCCCGCCAGTGTGCCGCCCCGCCGTTTGCCCCGATGGCAGCGGCGTGCCCTAATCGAACCAACCTACCGAGCAGCCATGGCCGCGAAGATCTATACCACCAAGGACGCGCCGATCGCGCCCCTCAAGAAGAAAACCCTCGCCGTGATCGGCTTCGGCTCGCAAGGCCACGCCCACGCGCTCAACCTCAAGGACAGCGGCATGAAGGTCATCATCGGCCTCTATCCGAAGTCGAAGTCCCGTGAAGTCGCCAAGAAGCTCGGCTTCGAGGTCATGGACACCGCCGAGGCGGTGAAAAAGGCCGACGTGATTTTCGTCGCCACGCCGGACACCGTGATTCCTTCGGTTTATAACAAGGACATCGCGCCACACCTCACCAAGGGCAAGACGCTGCTTTTCTCCCACGGTTTCGCCGTGCACTTCAAAACGATCACCTGCCCGACCGATGTCGATGTGATCCTCGTCGCTCCCAAGGGACCTGGCCACACCGTGCGTTCGCAGTTCGTGAACGGCAAAGGTGTTCCCGGCCTGATCGCGATCCATCAGGACGTTTCCGGCAAGGCCAAACAAACCGCGCTCGCCTGGGCCGGTGGCGTCGGCTGCGCGCGTGCCGGTGTGTTTGAAACCAACTTCCGCGAGGAAACCGTCACCGACCTTTTCGGCGAACAAGTCGTCCTTTGCGGTGGCACCACGGCACTGGTGAAAGCCGGTTTCGAAGTGCTCGTCGAGGCTGGCTTCCAACCCGAGATGGCCTACTTCGAATGCCTCCACGAGCTCAAGCTCATTGTCGATCTGATGAACGAGCAAGGCATCGCCGGCATGCGTTTCTCGATCTCCGAGACCGCTGAATACGGCGACGTCACCGTCGGACCGAAGATCATCGACGCCTCCGTCAAGAAGCGGATGGTCGCCCAACTCAAGAACATTGAGAACGGCAAGTTCGCCAAGGAGTGGACCGCCGAATACGCTGGTGGCAACAAGAACTTCAACGCGATCCGCAAGGCCGAAGCGCAGCACCCGATCGAGAAGGTCGGCGAAAAGCTCCGCTCCACCATGAGCTGGATCAAGTCGAGCAAGATCAAGAAGGGCGCCAGCCAGGCGAGCTTCACTTCTTCCTCGAAGTAAGGTCCGAAGTCCGAATTCACCACGCCCGTTTCCCGCGAGGGAGACGGGCGTTTTTTATGGGAGCGTCCGGGACTCGCAGGCACAAAAAAACCGGGAGGCCACGAGGACCTCCCGGTTGATGGATTGGATCTAATTATTTCTTAGGCTTCGGATAGGCCCAGGTTGGCTTCACGGTCGAACCTGCGCCCCAAACGGTGTCGTCGCCGGTTTCGGTGATCGTCTTGCCGTTGATCTTGACGTTGCCGGAGGTGCTGACGATCGGCAGCGAGGTCACGCTGTTGTCGAGCTTCAGGATGACCGCCTTGCCGTCGTAGAAGTCGCCGTCGAAGGTTCCGTCCATGGCGATCTTGAAGGGAGCGCCGATGATCGGACGGCCCGGATTTCCAGCGGCGCTGAGGCCTTTGTCTTGGTCCATGAGGATGCCGAAAGCGCACTCACCGGCGTCCAACGCTTGTGCGGCGGTGGTCGTGATGCCGTCAGGCTTCTTGGTGTAAGCGGTCTTCGCATAGAACATGGCTTCCGATTGGGTCATTCCAGCACGCAGGAGTTGGCGGAAACGGTCGTTGGAGGTCTTTCCGGAAACCAGCTCCGTGTCCGTCGCTTCTTTAACAGCGGTGGCGGTGGCGTCGTCCGGGAAACTTCCGTATTCCGTTTCAAACTCGAACAAGGCCATACCGACTTGGCGGGCGTTGTTGACGGCTTCGGTCTGGTCGGCCTTCTTGCGTTGGCGGATCACCATGGGAGCGGTGAGGCCGGCAAGTGCCGCGATGATGACGATAACGACGAGCAGCTCCACAAGAGTGAAGCCCCGACGCGTATTGCGATGGTTGGTTTTCATGGTTTTATGTATCTATTTCTATTTATCAGTGGGGCAAAAACCCCGGTTTATTTATATGCTCCCGACGGCGTTAACCGCCGAGAGTGAGAAGACACTACCCCGGTGCTTCATGGAAGCAAGGAGGAAGTTGAAATCGAAAAACGCCTGACGATTCACAAGCCCGCTGGCCTCTTGCTCGGGTCCCGACGGAAGCCATCCAGCAGGCGGAACTCCCGGTCGGTGATCGGGTAGGGCCCGGCGAACTCGACCAAATTGGCACCGCCGGGGCG
>JBEDKU010000272.1:0-3490 GCA_041172045.1 Verrucomicrobiota bacterium
ATGGTGGATACGGCGAATCTTCTGGCGGAAATCGTCGGCAAGGACCTGCGGGAGCATGATTTCAAGGCGGACGAGCTGGGCCAGGCGTTCTCCGGCGCCCACGGTCGCGTGCTCGAAGCGCGGATCTACGATCACATGAAGCGCAGGGTCGGCATTCATGCCTATTTGACCGATTCCACGGGCATCGTCATCTTCGATTCCGAAAACGGTCGGCGGAAAGGGGAGAACTACATCTCGAAGCGCGATGTGGCGCTGACCCTTGCCGGTCATTACGGCGCGCGCAGCAGCAGGGACCGGGAAAACGATTCCTCCACATCGGTGCTCTACGTCGCCGCGCCGGTCGGTGATCCCAGGAAGCCCGACGGAGTCCTAACGGTATTCAAGCCCCAGGCGGATGTCCTGCCTTTGGTGCGGGAGCGGCGCCGGATCATCTACATCGCCTGCGGACTGATCGGCAGTGGAATTTTGTTTCTCATCGGCGCGGTGTTCCTGTGGCTATTCCGGCCTATCGGAAAAATCACCGAATACGCCCGCGCCATCGAGCGCGGCGAACGCCCGCCCAAGCCGAAGATCGGAATCGGACGCGAGGTCAACACGCTTGCCCACGCGCTCGATTCCATGCGCGACGTGCTCGAAGGGCGCCGCTACGCCGAGCGCTACATCCAGACGCTCACCCACGAGATGAAGAGCCCGCTCGCCGCCATTCGCGGTGCCGCCGAGCTGTTGGACGAGGAAATGCCGGTGGATGTCCGCAAGCGCTTCCTTGAGAACATCCGCGCCGAGACCGCCCGCAGCGAGCGGCTGATCAATCGACTGCTAGAGCTTTCCGCCATCGAGGGCCGCGCCAGCCTGGAGAAACCGGAGGAGCTCGATTTTCACGCCATCGTCGCCCGTGCCATCGACCAGGCCCGCCCACTGGCGGAGATCGCCGGAGTCACGCTCAAGCACGACGCGGCGGGTTCGTCCGTCAGCTTGCGGGGCGACGCATTCATTCTGCGCGCGGCAGTCACGAATCTGTTGGAAAACGCCATCGATTTCTCGCCCCGGGACGGCGTGGTCGAAATCGCCGTGAAATCCGCCACAGCTGACGTCGTCCTCACCATCCGCGACCACGGTCCCGGGATTCCCGAATACGCGAGGGAGAAAGTCTTCGACCGCTTTTTCTCGCTGCGCCATCATACCTCGAAACGCAAGGGCACCGGCCTCGGCCTGACGCTCGTTCGGGAAACCGTGGAGCTCCATGGCGGCACCATCGCCCTGGAGCCGGCGGAGGGTGGGGGGATGGTGGCGAAGCTTGTCCTGCCGCTGGGCTGAGGTTTTCTCACAAATTTCACGCAAGCCCCATCAATCATTCACGGGGACCGGGTGACATGGCGCGGTCGACTTCTCCAGAGAACATGAAAGCGCTCATCCGACTCACCTATTTCGCCCTCGTTTATGGATTTCTTTTCGCCGCCGCGCCCGGTGACGAGGAATCGTCCTTCGATCCGGATTTCCCATGGGCGGAGGTCCTTTCGCCCGCGGCTCAGACTCACTCGGTTCCTGAGCCCGGCAGCATCGGGCTGGTCGCCTTCCTCGTCGTCCTGCTGGCTTTGCAACGCCAGCGCGATCACTGAAGGGAAAAATTTCACCTCATCGCGAGGCGGAGCTAGACGTCCCCGTGAGTTTCGGCATTACTTCGCCCGCAGCCGCTTCGCGCGGTTGGTAAAGTTGCCGCCGTGGTGGAATGGTAGACACCACAGACTTAAAATCTGTTGTCAGCAATGGCGTGCCGGTTCGAGTCCGGCCGGCGGCACACTTTGAAAATCAATGGATAACGAGTTTGGTTTTCTGGTGTTTTAGCTAGCTGATTTTGAGGATGTTGCCAAAATGCCGCCTCTATCAGACGATTCCTTGTTTTCCTTTCAGTGGTGGGCTAGTTCCAAGCAGGTCCCAAGAATTCTCTTTGGGCCTACGAATAGGTGGCTCAACTTCATAACGAACGTCGTGGATATTGAGGTCCGCCATAAGCGGTGAATTAAATACTCCCAATGTCCGCTGACAGGCAATCCGCCGCAGCAGGTCGCGCGGCTGATGGCGATGTTGTCGGCGGTGCCAGCAGCTATTTTCAGACCCTGCGCCAAATGGAGGCTCTCAGGCATGACAATTTACAAAATCAGCAGACCTCAAATATGCTGCAAGGGATTCGCCGCCGTTGACGGGGTATGACAGCCCTCCATGGCCTCTCTGTTCCCTCCCCAGTGCAGCAGCTGCCACTCCTTTCAGTCCGCGCTCCCGGGGCCGCCACCATCCTCCTGCTACAAAAACTCCGGACGGACGTAGAGGGCCTCCAAAAACTCAGGCAGTGATACGGCGGTGACCATTTTGTCATCCAACTGAACCAGTCCTTCCGCGGCTAGGCCCACCTTGCGCCCGCCACAGCAGTTCAAAGCGAGCCTCCAGCCTGCTTGGCGGCTTCCCGTCCTCGCCATGGCTGGTTCACAGCTGAAGCCTTACTTTTCCGCGCTCAGTCGTTCCGCGCCATAAGGGCCGAACGGGACAAGCAAATCGCCATTTGCCGCGACAGCCACCGAGTCGAGCCACGGACTCCAAGTCGGGAATCCCCAGATCCTGGCGGTCGGCGCGTCCGCATCGGCGGCAAAAATACGGTTCCCTTGGATGCCTAAAACCTTTCCTGTGCTGAAACGCAGTGCCTCCGCGCGCCAGCCGAAAGAAAGTCCGCTCTCGGAAATCCAGGTTTTGTTGTTCGCCAACTTGTAGCGGGAGACACCGTTGCTTGTCGCCACGAACAAGCGCCGCCCGCCTGCCGTGACTGCTGCTTGCGCGTCCACCTCGCGACTTGCGACTAGAAACGCGTCGAACCCATCCGATGCGCAGACGGTGACGCTGGCCGTTTTTTGCGAGCTTATCGCGCGGGAAAATATTAGAAAACCCCGGGCGTTCAAATCAGTCACTGCAAACAACGTGCCCGGCAGATCGATCCCAGGACGCGCGACGGCAGGACCGGTTTGCCCGACTTCGAGCACGTTCACGGAATTCAACATCGGATAGAGATCCGATCCGGTCAGGATTTTCACATCGGCCTGGCGCTCGGTTCCGACCACCACCAAGCCCCCACCGCTCGCGGTCACGTTGCCCGGCGTGGTATCGGCGCTGCCAAAGCTCACCGGAGCCCACGCAGTCGGGGCTTCCGGCTGGGTTACATCAAACACCAGCAACCGTGGCTTCTGTCCAACCCGCCCACCGATGGGTGGAAAAATCCTCGGGAGCGGATCTCCGGCAGCCGGCTTCTTTTGCTGGGCAAGCGTGAGTGAGGCGCCGCCCCGCTCCCAAGAATAAGACCACTGGGAAGTGACCACCACGCAAGGCCGGTTCGGCCGCGGCCACTGCATGGCGGAAATCGAATACCCACCCGCCCCAATCTTCCGCGAGCAAGATCCCAACAGCGATAATTTCGGCAGAGACGAGCCATCATAGACATCGAGCACCA
>JBEDKU010000273.1:0-6092 GCA_041172045.1 Verrucomicrobiota bacterium
TTTCCCGCGAGGGAAATCCGCTGCTGCCAAAGGAGCGTGGCGTCGGCGGTGTCATGACTGAGGATAAGCACCCGGCCGGTGCCGATGAAATTCGTGGCCGTCCAGTTGATCGAGGTGTTCGAGTCGGGGGTGAATCTCACCGCACGGTTCGCACCGAATGCGGCGAAGCCACCCGAACCAAGCCACTGGATCTGATCAACGCCGGTGCCGATGGTGCGGGCGGTAAGGTCACCAGCCCCGAGACCGAGGATGGCTCCGCCGGTGAGTTGCAAATTGGCGCTGGGCAGCGCGGCTGCGTTTTGCAGCCGCAGGACTCCGTCGCTCACGGTTGTGGTGCCGGGGTAGGTGTTGGTATTGGTGAGCGAAAGCACGCCGGGGCCCGTCTTGTTCAATCCGGTTGGTGTATCGGCGGAGCCGATCAGGGTGCCGCTGAGAATGGCATCCACGGCCGCTGCGCCATCTTCCACCTGCACGGTGCGTTTTTGGTTGGAGAAGCTGATGCCATTCCTGAAATCAAGGGTGTGGGTGGCCGTCGGATGGCTGAGAATCAGGATGCTGCCGCTACCGAGAATCGTCGTGGCCCACGAAAGAGTGCCCGTGCCGTTGTTGAGTCTCACTTCTCGATCCGCGCCGAAGGCGGCGAAGCCACCGCTGCCCGCACCACCCGTGTCTGGATCCCAGTTCAACTGACCGGCACCCGTGCCCAATTGGCGCGCGAAGTCGCCACTCGCGAGCCCGAGCACTCCGCCCTTGAAAGCCAGCGCGCTTTCTCCGGCTCCCACGGTGTTGTCGATGCCGCCGGGCAGTCCGGTGGCGTCGTCGAGGCGCAGCAACCCGTCGTCGAGCGTGGTGAGGCCGGTGTAGCTGTTAGTTGAGGCGAACACGACGGTTCCGGCACCGGCCTTGGTCAATGCGTTCGCACCGCTGATGCCGCCGGAGAAAGCCAGCGTGCCGGAGGCGGACTGGGTGAGCAAGAGCTGGTCAACCAGCGAGACCGGCGCGGAGATGATATCATTGCCGCCGCTCGTTTTGCTCAGGCTCGCGGGATTGCCGGAGTTGTTGAAAACCACCGATCCGCCGCTGGCGGCGAGGGTGAACGCGTGGGTGCTGTTGGAATCACCCAGGTCGAGGGAGCCGAGCGTGGTCGCGCTGGCAAGCTGGATGGTCTGGTCTCCGGCGATGTCATTGTTGACCCTCGCGCTGATGGCTGCGGCGTTCGGCACGGTGGCGGACGCCCAGTTGCCCGCGGTGTTCCACTGTTTGGTGCCGGCGGTGGCGGTGGTCCACGTAAAGCCGCCCGGAACCACACCCGTGACGGTGAGGTTGTATTGGCCGATGCTGGCGTAATCGGAATAGCCGGTCGATAGAGGATCACCATTTCCGATGCCATTCACAGAAACATAAAACACCCCGGCGGTGACCGTGCGGGTGAGCGTGACGGGCTGGGTGCCGGCGGTGGTATCGGCCGAGGTGGCGGATTGCAACTCCACGCCTGCCGAGCTGTAGAGTTTGACCTCGACGCGCACGTTGGGGCCGAGTGGCGCGGGCTTCGCATTGACGATGAGCGAACCGCTGACCGCATCGATGCGGAAAAAATCCAGGTCGGTGTTGCGCTCGATGACACCGCTCGCGGAGGCGGAGTTGGAATCGGCGCTGAGATTGGTCGCTGTGGCCACCGTACCGCCGTGGTCGTCGGTACGGTAAACGGCGCCTTGGGTGAGCATGACTGCCATATCGTCCTGGGTGTTGTTCGGGTTGGCATATTCCCCCTTGCTCCACTGGCTGATGGCTTTGGTGTAGCTGACGCCCATGATGGGCCCCCAGTTGCCATGGCCACTGTAATAGCCTGCTCCGCCCTCGATTCCGTCGTGACTCAGGCCGAGTGTGTGGCCCACCTCATGACTGGTGGCCTCGGCGATGTTTTTCGCGCCGTTTCCCGTGCCGGCGGTAAACACCCAACAGGGAACGTCCTGGTTGGAATCAAACGAGCCGACGAAAGCCACGCCGCCGACGCCGCTTCCATACCAGTCATTGCCACTACCGCCGATGCAGACGCGGATGCCATAAGCCGCGTCACCGGTGCTGGTCTTTCTCAAGGCGTCAACCGGTGGCTCCTCGGTGGTGACGTCGATTTGATAGATCGAAAAATCCTCGGCCACGCGCTGCCAGACTTCAATGATGCGGTTGCGCTCGGTGGTGCTGAATGTGGCAGGATCGGCGTCGATGTTGTAGGGCGGGGCCGAGGCTCCATCCTGCCAGGCTCCGGTGGTGTTGTCGACATGGCCGTCGAAGTCGAGGTAGATGACCCGGTTGGCACCGGGGCGGCTGTGGAGCAGGAAGGCCTGGGTGGTGTCGAACGGTGCCGGATCGGTCGTGCCGATGCTTTCGCTGGTGATTTCCTCCTCCGGCGCGATTTCATGTTGGCCGTGAAGTTCGCAGCCGTAGAAGAGCCGTCCTTCGGAGTTGGCATGAAGGGTGTGATCCGAGCGGAACAGGGCGCGGATTTGCTCCGGAGTCTTGCGGTAGTGGGCGGCGACTTCCGGCAGGCGCTTGCCGAGTGCGGCGATCGCGGCCTCGCCCCGCGTGGTGGCGGGAAGCCGGATGTCGGCGGGAAATTCCGGTTCGGGAGCTTGCTGGCCGTGGCTGGTTAGGGCGGTGGCGGTGAGCAAGACGACGGTCACCGCCGTGTGACTGAAGCGACTGGCAATCTTATCAATGGGTTTGATCAACATGGCTATTGGGTTTTGAGGGCTCACCTGTCAGCCGCTGGCCCGTCCTTCACCGGTCGGCAGAAAATGATGAGATTCAAGCCGGATTTTACGGATTGGCCTTGGTCGGCGTTCCCGGGGATGCGGAGGACGTCGTCTTTTTTGAGTGGCCGACGGTAGAGTTTGAGCTGGCTTTCATTCACCTTTACCGTGTCCCCGGTCTTCTGATAGTCCTCCAGCCAGCCGGGTGGTTTGACTTTCGGATCATGGGCCACGAAGACGTCGAGGTCACGCGCGGCGGTGGCCACGATGTAGTCGTTGGCCCAGTAGCCGCTGTCCTGGTTCGCGGTGCGGAGGAGGCGTGCGCCGGCCAGGGCTGCGGGGTAGGAAACAAGATAGTTCACGGCGTCGTCGGTGTAGGCGAGGATGTCGGGAGTGAGCGGGGTTTCGAGTCCACCGGGTCCGTTGCCGGTGTAGGCGAAGGTGGAGAACCATGAGTCGGTCGCCTGGGCGGCGGCAGCTTGCGGGGTGGGCTGGTTCCTTGCTTCAGTTAGGGCGGAGAGGGCGGCGGCGTCGATGTCCGGGCGCGGAGGAAGGCGGGAGGGATAGGTGGCCGGCATGACTTGCAGGATGCCGCCTTCGATCCTAACCGGAATGATTTCGAGCTCAATGGTTGCTGACTTCAAGCCCTCGCGTCGGGCGGTGACCGTGATCTTGCCGGCCTGAAGGGTGGAGCGGAGGCTGGCGCGGTTGATGCCGCACTCGGTGTCGAAGTGGAGGTGGTTGGTGCTGCCTTCCTTGCCGCTGTTGTAGCTGCCGCGCCAGATGGCGGGACCGGAAATTTCGAAGTCCACACGGGCCTGGTCGGTCGGGCAACGGCGGCCTGCGGCATCCACCGCTTCCACATCGACGAGCGCGACGTCCGAGCCGTCGGCGCGCCAACCGCCTGGAGCGGTGGTCGGCGTGAGGCGCAGGGCGACGGGTTCGCCGGTGGTCTGTTTGGTTTGCTCGGCGATGGCCTTGCCATTTCGATAGGCCACCACGCGTATCCCGCCCGGTTGATAGGCCACGTCCTTCCAGGTGAACAGCGTGTCTAGGCTGCGTTCCCCACGGCCGAGGCTGCGGCCGTCGATGAAGAGTTCCGCAGCGTCGGCGCGGGCGACGGCGTACATGGTTTTCACCGTGCCTGCGGGATAATTCCAATGGCCGATGAGATGGATGCGAGGTTCGTTTCCCCAGGTGGCTTGCAGGGCCCAATAGGCTTCCTTCGGCAGGCGGACGCCGTCCACCTCGCCAGTGGCGCGGGCGGTATCGGTCGCTTGGCGGCTGCCGTGGGTGCCGTCGGTGAATATCCAGTTGGCGCCGCCCGAGTGATCCGGCTTGCTGCCGAACTTGGTCCACCATTCCGAGATCGCGTTGGTGGCGAAGCCTTCGGAATCGAGGTTGTAGGTATTTTTCGCGGCTTGTTTGCCGAGACTGCCGAAGTCCGGCGGGGAGAATCGATCCCACACCCGGCGCGGGGTTTCGGTGCGGTCGTATTCCGTCTCGACGACTGGCAGGTGCGGCAGCGCGCGGGTGCGGCCGATGGTTCCGAGCTCGATGTCGAGATACGGCAGCATGGCGGGAGTGGACATGCGGAAGCCGAAGTAACGTTTCCCGGCGGGATCCCACTTCCTGACAATTTCGCGCATCTCCGCAGCGTGTTCCGGACTGACGTTGTAGTTGCCGCCCTCCCAGATGCAGATGGAGGGATGGTTGCGGTAGTAGATGATCATGTCGCGGAAGGCGCGGGTGCGCGTTTCCCAGGCTGTTCCGGAGCAGTCGCGCTCTCCATCCACGCCGGGCATGAGGGTGACGAAGCCGTATTTGTCGGCCATGGAGGCGGCCACCGCCGGTCCCGCGCTGTGGCCCCAGCGGAGGGAATTTCCGCCGGCCTCGGCCATCAGGCGCAGTGTGAAGTCGGTGAGCCAGTTAGGGATCGCGGCACCGAGGCCGGCCCATTCCTGGGTGGGCTTGTGGCCCCAGCCGTGGAGTTTGAGTGGGTGGCCGTTGATCCAGAATCCGGTGGCGGTGTCGAAGCGGAAGTTGCGGATGCCGAAAGCGGTCTCCGCCACGTCGCGGGTGACGCCGCCGGAGAGCACGGCGACGCGGACTTGATAGACATAGGGATAGGCGGGCTCCCAGAGGCGGGGATCGGCGACCAGCAACCGTGATGCGATCTTTTGTTTCCCGCCGGGGGGGAGGGTTGCCTTTTCCGAGGACTGGGCAACGACCTGGCCGTCGCGGTCGATCAGGGAAAACCGGATCACCGCATCGGACGCGGTTGCCGTCTCGTTTTGAATCTCGGCGGTGAGGCTCACGGAGGCGCTTTCCTTGGCGAGTGATTCCACCCATGCGTGGATGCCTTCGGTTTGCAGGTGGGCGTGGAGCGGCAGGGTGACATGCAGCGGGTCGGTGACGTGCAGACGGACGTCGCGGTAGATGCCGCCGTGGGGTGGATGCCAGTTCTGATGATGCCATGGCGTGTCACCGGTGAAATGCGGGGCGACGGTGTTGTCGGCCCTGACGGCGATGACGTTGCGCTCGCCGGGCTTGAGGAAGGGCGTCAGGTCGAAGCCGAAGGGAATGAAGCCGGTTTTGTCCTGGCCGAGATGACAGCCGTTCAGATAGACATCCGCGATCTGGCGGACGCCCTCGAACTCGATGAACACCTTGCGGCCACGGGTGGATGCGGGTGGGGTGAACTCCTTGCGATACCACGCCGCGCCCTGCCAGAGTTCCGACTCGCCGCTGTGGCCACCGACGGAAAAGTTGTCGAAGCTGTCCACGTCGTTCCAAGTATGAGGGCAACTTACCGTGGCCCAGGAACGAGCGTCGAAATCCGCTTGCTGCGCGCCGGGGGCGTCGGCACGGAGGAAGCGCCAATCGGCGTTGAAATTCAGCGTTTGCCGCGGTGGCGGCGGGTTCTCCGCCGCTTTGGCCGGAGAGTTGAAGCCGATTGAAATCAATACGGACGCCACCACCATCAACAGGGAGTGGCGGCGGTGATGGGGTTCCATTTTCAAAGCAGGAGTGATTGAGGTGGTGAGGCGCATGACTTCCGCATCCTCATCATTGGAGCTGGTGCGACTTGGTGGACAGCGCCTAAAAGCAGCGCGGCGGGATGGAACCGCCGCGCCGCCAGGAGGAAGACAATCCGCCCGTCGTGAGGCGGGGGACGAATCCGGTTAGTTCGACAAGACCTGGAGGCGGGCGAAGTTCTTCACCGGGGTGCCCGGGGTCAAGGTGTAGGAGATGGTGGACGCGGAGTTCGTCGTGTAGCTGGAAACTTCGGTCCAGTCATCGGCGATGTTGAGGTCGGTGGATTGCTGGATGGCGTAGGTG
>JBEDKU010000274.1:0-5884 GCA_041172045.1 Verrucomicrobiota bacterium
CGCCCATTCCATGCCGCACGTGCCGCTTTATGTGAGTGACAAGTTCAAGGGCAAGTCCGGTGCCGGGCTTTACGGAGACGTGATTCAGGAAATCGACTGGTCGGTGGGGCAGGTGATGGACGCCCTGAAAAGCCAGGGCATCGAGGACAACACCGTCCTGATCTTCACCAGCGACAACGGCCCCTGGCTGAGATATGGAAACCATGCGGGCAGTTCCGGGCCGCTGCGCGAAGGCAAGGGCACTTCATGGGAGGGCGGAACGCGGGTGCCGTGCCTGATGCGCTGGCCCGGCCACATTCCCGCCGGTAGTAGCGGGGACGACATGCTCATGACCATTGACCTGCTGCCGACCTTCGTCGGTCTGATCGGGGCAAAGCTGCCGGATCACACCATCGACGGTCTTGATGTCCTGCCGCTGATCCTGGGCACGCCCGGGGCAAAGAATCCCCACGAAGCGTATTGGACCTACTACGCCGACAACCAACTCCAGTCGGTTCACACGGGCGACGGACGCTGGAAACTGGTGTTTTCACACACTTATACCACTCTGAACGGTCAACCGGGCGGGCGCGATGGATATGCCGTGCCCTATGAAAGCGGAAAAGTTGAGAAGCCGCAACTGTTCGATCTGGTAGCTGATGTTGGCGAGAAGACCAATGTGGCTGAAGTTCATCCCGAAATGGTGGAGAAACTTGAGGTTACGGCCGAAAAAGCGCGGGCTGATCTTGGCGATTCACTTACGCAACGGGCTGCGACAAACGTTCGGCCACCCGGCCGGGTGAAGTGAACGGAGGCAATTCCCAAATACCGACAAAGACCTCATGAAATACACCTTGGCTCTCATCGTCGCCCTGATGCTGGCACCTGTGGCGACACTCCACGCCGCGGCTCCCGGGAAACCGAACATCCTCTTCATTTACACGGACGACCAATCCTACGACGCCCTCTCGATTGTCCAAAAGGAACAGGGTGAAAAGGGGCGGTTCCCCTGGCTGAAAACGCCGAACCTCGACCGGCTCGCAGCCGAAGGCGTGCGCTTCCGCAACGCCTTCGTCACCAGCTCGCTCTGCTCACCCAGCCGCGCGGTGTATCTAACCGGACTCTACAATCACGAGAGCGGCAACGGCATCGCCTCGAATTTCCGGCCCTTTCCGCTCAGCAATGTCACTCACGCCACATTGCTGCGCGAGGCCGGCTACACCACGGCCTACGTCGGCAAGTGGCACATGGGCAATCAACGCGAGCGCCCGGGCTTCGATTATCATGCCAGCTACAAGGGTCATGGCCGGTATGCGGATTGTCCCTTCATGGTGGATGGCAAGGACACCCCCACCAAGGGCTGGGTGGACGACGTCGCCACCGACTACGCGATTGGATTCATCAACAAACAGAAAAAATCCGCCAAGCCGTGGTCGCTCATTCTCGGTTTCAAGACCCCCCATCAACCGTGGGAACCGCCGAAGCGCGCGCAGAAGCTCTACGCAGATGAGGTGGCCCGCACCGTGCCCAACGTCAACACCCCGCCCATTTACTGCGGGAAAGAAATCCAGGAGACGAAGTCAAAACGTCCGGTGCCGCCTACCCAGCCCACCAATCTCGGTTACTTCCGTTGCGTCAACGCCATGGATGAGAGCATGGGCCGCTTGCTGAAGACGCTCGACGAGTCCGGCTTCGCTTCTAACACGATCGTCGTTTTCACCTCCGACAACGGGGTTTATCTCGGGGCCCATGCCTCGGGCGACAAACGCAGCGCCTATGATGAAAGTCTGCGCGTTCCTTTCATCGTGCGCTATCCGGCGCTGGGCGACAAGGCCCGCGGGCGCATCGTGGACGAAGTGGTTCTCAATTTGGATCTCGCCCCGTCGCTGTTGGACTTCGCCGGCGTGCAGGCTCCCAAGGAGATGCAGGGCCGGAGCTGGCGCCTCTTGCTGGCCGGAAGCGATCCCTCATGGCGGAAAAGCTGGTTCTACGAATACTTCACGGAGGATCAAAAGGGCACCAATGTGCCGGACATCACCGCCGTGCGCACCGCCGATGCCAAGCTCATCCAATACCCCGGGCACAAGGCGTGGACCGAGTTGTTCGACCTCAAGGCCGACCCCTATGAGATCCGCAATCTGATCGACGATCCCGCCGCCGCGCCACTCAAGGCGAGAATGCTCGCCGAGCACGACCGCCTCTCCAAGGACGTCGGCTATCAGGTGCCGGATTTTGTCGACCGCCCGCGCAATTGGGGTAAACCCGGCAGCCTCGCTGGCGACCTCTCCAAACCATAGCCCGCCACGCCTTGAACATGGGAAACCAATCGACCCCGGACCTAACGAATATATGGCGCGTCGGCATCTTCCGCCTGGCATCCGCTCGTCTTGCGGCAGCACCGAACATCCTCCTGATCTCCGCGGAGGACATGGGCGGAGACTCCATCGGTGTTGACGGATGACCGCCGCCGGGGATGTCATCACTTTGGGGACTATGCTTCCCTTTGCATTCTCTGCAATTGTTCCGGTTGTCATGGAGATGCTCATTCGCCAGGACATTAAGCCAATGATTCGAAATCGCGAAAGAACCCACAAATCCAAGGCCGCCAGCCAAAAATCGACCATGAAATCCAAGAATCAAAATCCATTCCTTGTCGCCGCCATCACTTTGGCTGGCCTAGCCATCACCGCAAGCTCCGCCTTTGCCGCGGATCTTACCTGGGACGTTGACAATATCACAGCTGGTGCCCAGGACGGCACCGGAACTTGGGCCACGGCCGCAGGAAACTGGCGGAATACTACGACCTCCACGGACAACCAGAACTGGGTCAACGCCAACCTCGACAAAGCGACCTTCGGCGCCGGCACGGATGGCACTTATGCCATTACACTCTCCGGCACACCGGTGGCAGGCGGCGGCATCGCCTTCAACAACTCCGGCTACACCCTTTCCGGCACCGCGCTGTCGCTGGTGAACGGAATATCGGACGGTGCCATCACCGTCGCCGCCGGCAAGACCGCCACCATCACTTCCGCCATCACCTACGCCAACAACGCGGCTGCCAGCATCACCGTGAACTCGGGCGCTGTTTTGAATCTCGGTGGCGGAGCGAGCAATTCCCAATACACCTTCGCTGGCACCGGTGGCACCGTCAACATGACTGCGGGGACTTACTCTGCCAACACTGGCGCCGTAAACGTTGCCACCTTCAACCAAACCGGTGGCACCTTCAACATCACGCCCGGAAATGCCGTCGGTTACAATATCAACAGCGGCACCCAAAACGTCGCCTACAACCTTTCCATCGGCACCCTGAGTGTGAACGGCAACGCCACGACGGGCACCGTCAACAACGCCTATCTCGGCATCGGGAACGGAACCGGCACCTTCACATCCGCCTTGAATGTGAGCGGCACCGGCCTCATCAACGTTGGCACCACCTCCAGCCGTTCCGGCGAGATTCGCATCGGAAATACCACCGCATCCAACGGCACGCTCAATGTGACGGGTGGCACGGTCACCGTTGGCACCGGCAGCGCCGCCAACCAGATTTACTTCTTCAAGGCTGGGTCCGGTGCTAACTTCACCGCCGCCATGACCCAGTCCGCCGGCACGGTGACGGCCAACGGCATCCAGTTCGGTGGTTCCACGACCCTTACCACCTACAACGCCGCCTCAGCGGCGAACTTGACTCTCAGCGGCGGCAATCTTTACATCGGCGCTGCAGGGATCACCAAAGGTACGGACGCCGCCAGCCTCGCAACCGCGATCAAACTCCAGGGCGGCACGCTCGGTGCCGACCAGAGCTGGTCGTCCTCGCTCAACATGAAACTCGGCACCACCGCCGGAGGCCCCACGATCCGGGCTCAGAACAGCGCCAGCACCGCACGCAACATCACTCTCTCCGGCATTCTGTCAGATGACAGCGCCGTGAACGGCACCCTCACCAAGACCGGGACGGGAACTCTAACCCTCTCCAATGCCAACACCTTCACGGGTGCCACCGCTGTCAATGCCGGTGCCTTGGTTCTCGGTAATGCCGATGCCGTGAGCACTTCCAGTTCGCTCACCATCGCCGACGGGTCCGCGCTCTCGCTGACCACTACCCCAAGTACGGTGAAGACCCTCACCTTCACCAACACCGGCAAGCTGAATTTCGACCTCGCAGGCGGCGGCACGGGTCTGACGGTAAGCACCTCCAACAGCGTGACCAATAGCGGCGCGGCCGGTTCCATCGCCATCAACATCACCGGCAGCGCACCCGTTAACGGCACCTACTCGCTGGTTTCCTACAGCGGCAGCCTGCAGGGCAGCGGTTTCAGCGCCTATACCCTCGGCACTGCGCCCCTCGGCAAATCCTACACGCTAAGCGATAGCGGCAGCGCCGTGCAACTGGTTGTCGCGAGCGCTTACACCTGGACCGGCGCGCAGACCAGCGAGTGGAGCACTGCCACCATTGCCGGTTTAAAGAATTGGGCTCTGGATGGCAGTCCGACGGATTACGCGAATGACGTCGCGGTGATCTTCGATGACACGGCCACGAACAAGATCGTGGACATCACAGGAGCGGATGTGACACCGAAGTCGGTGCTATTCAACAGCGGAGCCTACACGCTGCAAGGCAGCAACAAGATAGCTGGTTCCGCACCGGTCACGGTGGCGGCCGCTGCCACGCTCAAGCTCGGCTCTTCGAACCTGCTGCCGGATGGCGCCGGCGCGGGCAATCTCACCATCAATGGCAGCCTCGATCTCAACGGCAATTCGGAAACGATCAATGGGTTCAGCGGCACCGGCTCGGTGGATAACACCGCGGTCGCCACCACCTCCACCTTGACCGTGGGCGCCATCGCTGGCGGCAATGCCACCGGCACCATCCAGAACACCGTCGGCACGCTGGCTCTGACCAAGACCGGCGGTACGGACTTTGCCTTGAGCGGATCCAACACCTACAATGGAGCGACTACCGTCAACCAAAACCGTCTGTTCATTTCCAGCAGCGCTGCGTTCTCTCCCAACACTGCGGTTACGGTCAATAACGGGGCCTCCCTTGTTTTGAACGCCAGCGGCGCCCCCACCTTCGCTCAAAGCATCACGCTCAATTCTGTCTCGAATCTGTCGCTGCGCCAGGCAGCGACCCTCAGCAATGTCATCCTGCCGACCTCGGGTGGCGTTATTTTCAACAACGACGATGTGGCCACGCAAGCGTTCAGCTTGGCCAGCGCCTACACCTTGGGCGGCAGCTTGAATGTCCAGATTGGCGGTGGTGCCGGAACCCCTGGCATCGTCACCCTCGCCGGAATCCTCAGCGGCAGCGGCGGCAGCTTGGTCAAAACCGGATCCGGCCAGCTGGCTCTTGGTGGCGCGAACACCTTCGATGGTGGAGTCACCATCAAAAACGGCACGCTGGAGAGCAAGACCACGACCACCACGCTGGGTAGTGGCACCGTCACCATGGGCGGTACGGGCTCGACCGGGTCCACCTTCATCACTGGGCAGAACAACTCGAACCCATTCGTCATCAACGCTCCTGACAGCGGCTCGGTAGTTATCGGTGCGAACGGCGGCGGCTCGGGCTTCACCATGAGCGGGCCGGTCAGCTTGAATGGCAACCTGACCTTGCAGACTTTCAACAACACCATCAGCGGGACGATCAAAGCGGTGACGAACCTCACCGGCGGCGTGACCGGAACCGGCAACCTACTACTCAACAATTTGGGGCTTGCCGCAAACACCATCACCATTGCCACCACCGGCGTCAACCCCAGCGGCACCATCACCCTGCAGGGCACCGCCACCGGCGACACCACCATCAGCGCCGGTATCGGATCGAACGTCACCGGCATCACCCAGAACAGCGCGACCTCGCTCATGATCCTCAGCGGCGCGAACACCTACCCGGGTAACC
>JBEDKU010000275.1:0-4884 GCA_041172045.1 Verrucomicrobiota bacterium
GACTTTGAGGGCTTTGCCTCCGCCGATGTTGAGGGTCGCGCCGTCGATGGTCAGCGTGCCGCCACGCGCGCCGGCTCCGACGTTGTATGCGCCGTTGAAGGGGTCCGCTCCGGTGGTCGCAAAGGTGCCGGATTTGAGCTCCAGTTTTCCGCCGTTGGCGGTGAGCGCGCCGACGGAGTAACTGCCAGTGCCGGGATTGAGGGTGAGATTGCCGGCACCGGTCTTGTAAAGATAACCGGTGCTGGTGGGGGCGGTGCCGGTCATTGTAAGCGTGTTGGCCGCCACTTCGATGGTGGCGGTTTTCAACGCGTTGATGGTGAAATTGCGGTTGGTTCCGGCAGTGGCACCGGTGTATTGGAGGGTGCCGCCATCGAAGACGAGGTTCGCGGCGGCGTTGGTGGCGGCACCGAGGTTGCCACTGGCACCGCCATCGCCGATGGTGGCGACGCTGAACGTGCCGGCGCTGAGCGTGGTTTTTCCGGTGTGGGTGTTGGTGCCGGACAACGTTAACTTGCCGACGCCGAGTTTGGTCAGGGTGCCTTCATTCGAGGCGGCGTTTTCAAGCGTTTGGCTGATCGTGATGTCCTTGCCGCTCGCCACATCCAATTTGGCACCATTCGCGGTGAGGAAAGCGTTGGTGAGGCCGCCCATGTAAACGGCACTGGCGGCGGCGGGTTTGAGCGTGCCGCCGTCAAAGGTGATGGTCGCGGTGGAAAGAGATCCCCGGGCGGTTGGGAATGCACCCAAAGTCACATCCGCCGTGCCGCCGATGTTGATGATGGAAGTATTGGCTCCACCCGCGGACAATGAATTGAAGGTCGTGGCGGAGAAGACGCCCGAAGTTAGATCCAGCTTCGCGGCAATGGGAGAAGTCGAGGCGGAGTCCGCCGCGTTGCCTCCGAGCCCGAGGGTGGTGATGGTCGCCGTGCCTCCCGTTTGGGTGAAGGTGTTGTCGGTATTGAAGCTGCCGGCAGTAGCGGTGCGACCGACTTGCAAGTTACCGGAAGTGAATGATCCGGTGCCGCTGAGATTGAATTTATTGACGTTGGTGCCGACGGTCGCCGTGTTCACCCCCATGATCATGTTACCCGTCAACGCACTGGCGCTGAGATTGTAGGTGGACGCGCCGTTCCCGTTCCCCAGAAGGATGCCGCTGCCGGCCACTCCCGAAATCGTCCCGCCCGTGTGATTGACAATGGCGGTGCTGCCTCCGTTCCCAATGGTGTAGGAACCTCCAAGGCTGAAATTTCCATTCTGAAAATTCAAGGTTTGGGAGACCGCTCCACCGCCGCCCAGGGTGATGCCGCCCGCCATCGCGGTCGTCCGGTTGCCAGAGAGGGTAAGGGTGCCGTTCTGCACGGTCGTCAAACCTCCGTAGGTATTGGCACCAGCGAGGGTCCAGGTGCCCGTGCCGGTCTTGGTGACGGCATTGCGCAAACCGTCCGCGAGATTGGTGAAAGTGCCTGCAGTGTCGATCGCTCCACTGACGGTGCCGTCTTTCGCCCCAGTGAGAACTAAGGTGTTGATCTGGCCGGCGGTCATCGAGTCCGCCCTGAAGGTTACAGAGGTGAGACTCAAATTCGCGGTATTGGCGTTGAAGGCCTTCGCGCCGTTGAAAAAGACCCTGACATTGGAGCTGAACGTCTGGGTGTTCAGACTGTTGTTGGCGATGGAGTCCACTCCGGCTTTGATGAACTGGAACCCACCAGCATTCGTCAGGGTATAGGCGGACGCATTGCTGGCGAAGGTCATGCTGGAAACATTGCCAGAGGACCACGTGATGGCCGACCCGCTGGTGCCGGCAGGACCGAAAATGATGTCTGGATTTGAGGTCAGGGCTGAATCCCCCACCCAGTTTTCGACCGTCCCGGAGTTCGCATCCACCGTACTACCTCCATCCCAGGTGAATGTGGCGGCGGTGACGGTGAGGGTTGAAGCCAGAAGGGCGCTGGCGACGAAGGTCGGGAGGAATTTGGGTTTCACGGGTTTTGAAATGATGAAGGAGCGGGTTTCAGAGAATCTAAAAAATCGATTCGTGAGCTCATCACGTATTCACGGGATGAGCTTTGGAAAGTCGCGTCATGCGCTGCGTGGATTTTTTATGTGGGGGCACAGGATTGAAATGTGCCGGTGGCTGGTGGGTCGGGATATCGAAGTGGGCAGGGGTTTCAAAAATCCGTCGAGGTGTGGCCGTCAAGATCAAGCGGATGGCTACACACGTGGATACCCGTCAGGATATGACGGGGTGACGGACCAGCAATAATCCCTGGGGATTATTTTTCGGCATTTGTAAAACATGCAAAAAGTGCGCTGATCCAACGGACCCAGCGCACTTGATCTCCAGCCTATCAATTCAAGAAAAGCGCTCCCCGCAGCATGAATGCCGCGAGAGGCTCTGAATCCGATCAGGGAGTGACCGTCACGTTGAGGCGGGCGAATTTCTTCGGCGCGCCGGTGGGCAGGGTGTAAACCACTTGGTTCGGGTTGGTTTCGTCGATGCTGGCGTCTGGCGGCACGATGTCGGTCCAGCCGCCGAGGGCGAGGGTGTCCGATACCTGGACCTTGAAGCTGCCGACGAAGGCAGGGTCCTTGGGCCAAGTCACCTTGCCCGCGATCGGACCGGGATTGGCGGTGAAGGAGGAACCGGTCTGGCCCATGAAATACTCGACACCGTTCGACACGCCGTCGTTGTCAAAATCGAGATCGGCCGCTTGGTTACCGGCATTGGTGGCGGACCAAGTGGTGTAGCCTCCGACAGGAGCCACCGTGTAAACGAGTTTCAGGGCGTTTCCATCCTTCTGCACGGCCCAAGTGCCGGTGCCGATGGTGAAGGCGGTGGCATCCACAGAGAGTCCAGCCGGATTGGTGACGGTCAGCGCGCTCGCGCTCAGAATGGTGAAGGATGTGGTGGCATCGGTGAAGTTGGCCAACGCGACCGCATCATCGACCACGACGGTGAGCGCGCCATCAATGGTGACGGCCCCGCCACTCAAGCCGGGGGCGGCGGTCCAATCGGCGACGGTCCATGGGAGTTTGGCTCCGTCGGCGTAGGTCGCGGCATTGATGGTGCCGTCGCCGCCGAGACCGGCGGTCGCATCGATGCTGATGGCTCCCGTGGCGGCGGAGTTGTCGCCATTGATGAGAAGGCTGCCACCTTGCACGCTGGTAGGTCCGGTGTAGGTGTTGGCCGCGGTCAGCGTCAAGGTACCCAAGCTTTTCTTGGTGAGGCCACCATCCAGGGTGGCACCGAGGGCCGGGTCATGAACGAGCGGCTGCTTGATGGTGATGCTGCTATTGGTCAGGCCGTTGGTGGTGTCGAAAATCGCGCCACCGGCCTGCACGTTCGCGTTGATAATAGTGTTCGTGGTGGTGTCAATGAAGTCGGCGTGATTGTTTTCCGCTCTCACCGTGCATCCATTGAAGTTGATGTTAGCCACAGCGGTGTTACCCACGGAGTTGGCACGGGCGTTGAAGAAATTCAGCCGGACTTCGCCGCCGTTGAGATTCATCGTCGAGGTCAGGCCGGTTTTATCAACCATCGAGAAATTGTTGAGGTCGGCCAACCCGCCATCGATATTGACGATGCCATCGCCTAGATTGAAAGCGACGAGAAGCTCCAGGGAATTGATGTAAGTGCCGGAGCTGAGGGTAAATGTTGCCGTGCCCGCGGATTTGCCGACGACAAAGTTTCCGGAAGAGAGCGAGCCGCCATCGATTTCAAGGAAGCAGTTGCCCGAGACACCGTTGGCAGTGGCAGAACCCGTGGTGATTGCGCCGGACGCGATGTTCAGCGTGCCGCCGTCCACCCGGATGCCGCCCGATCTGAGATTGTTCGCGGTGGTACCGCCGGAATCGAGGGTCAGGATTCCGTCCCCCTGTTTGACAAAGGTAGTGATCTGTTGAGCCACGGCCGGAGCGGAGAACACCGGCGCGGAGATGGTACCGGTCCAGGTCGTGTCGAAGCTATTGGTATTGAACTGGGCGAGGGTCGTGGTGGTGCCGGCGGCACCGGCACCGAAGTTGTTGATGATAATCGGGTGGGTGCCACTAAAGGCCGCCCCCATTTTTAGCGATCCGGTTACATTGAACTTGAGGGTGTTCGCCAATGCGCCCAGAGCGCCGTTCGAATCCACCTCGACGGTCGAGCCAACGCCCCAAGTGATGTTGCCAGTGAAGTCGTTGCCAGAGTTGGTCAGTTTGAGGGTGTTGGTATCTCCCCCGAAAAGAATTCCTATATTGCTGTTGCTGCCGGAAACCACGCCGTTGACGGTCAGACTCCTCCGCAGGTAGAGATCGGCCGGAGCAATGCAATTGAGTGCGAGGCTGCCATCGATGGTGAGATTTCCAACGGTGAGACCGGTGCTTAACGCATTGTTGTTAATGATCATGCGGTTCCCGGCGAAAACCACGTTGTTGGCAAGGGTGCGATCGCCGTCGAGCGCACTGAAAAAGGTGTTGCCAGCGGCCCCCATGGTGAACGTCGCCGTTCCCAGCGCATTGTTATTGGTAATGCCGAGTAAGCCGTTGACCTGTGTCACGGGTCCGCTGAGGGATGTATTGTTTCCGCCGATGACGAAAATGCCGCCACCCGCGAATTGCGACGGAGCGCTGCCGGTCAATGGCGCATCGATCCGGGTGGTGTTGGTACTGACGGTGTTGGTGAATTTGGCGGCATCGCTGCCGATATTGATCGCACCGCCGGTCACGGTGTAGCCGGTGGTTTGGAAGTCCGCGATGTTGGCAGTCACGCCTCCACCGGCGACGGTGACGGCCCCCGCAGTACCGCCGAAGATGGCTCTCACACCGCTCGCGGGCCAGGTGGTATTCACAGCACCGTTCCACCAGAGACTGCTGGTGGCTTGATCCCAGGTTCCGGTGCCACCT
>JBEDKU010000276.1:0-13485 GCA_041172045.1 Verrucomicrobiota bacterium
GCCTGAATTCCTTGCGCGAAGCCAGCGACGCCTCGAAGTCCAAGGTGCTCGTCACAATCTACGCCAATGAACTTGCGCGCTACGAAAGGGTGATCGACGTTCTCGATGCCCTGAGCCGGGCAAAGATCACGGACGTCACCTTCCAAGCGGGAAGTCCGGACTGATGCCCGCCCATTCCATTTAAAGAAGCAACCCACTACCACCATGGACTTATACGATAGCGAAGGGAATCTCATTCCAGTGGTCGAGGCGAAGCCGTCTTTCTGGCAGAAGATCGGCGGCGGGTCGCTGCTGATCGCCGCCTTGTTCCACGTCGTCCTGCTCGTCATCGGCGGGTTCTGGGTTTTCCAAATCATCAAGGAGCCCGAGAAGAAGGTCGATTTCATGCCACCCGGCGGTGGCGGTGGCGAGCGCGGTGCGGAATCCGTCGCGGTGAAAAAACGCGCGCAAATCACCCCCTCCACCAACGTCAAACGCGTCTTCGCCGAAGGCGCCCAAGCGACTTACGCCATTCCCGAGCAGGGCGACAACTTCGGCGAAATGTCCACCCTCAGTTCCCTCAGCGGCGGCGGCATGTCCGGCGGCCTGGGTGGCTCCGGTTCCGGTTCCGGATTCGGCAAAGGCGCCGGCATGGGCGGCGGTGTCGGCATGGGGGGCGGTGTTGGCAAAATGTTCGGCCTGATCCCGGAAACCATGCGCAAACGGTGCTCCAAAGAGGATCGTCTTGCCCGGCTCACCGAAAACGGCGGGACCGCCGCCTGCGACGAGGCTGTGACAAAAGGACTTCGCTGGCTCAAAGCCAAGCAGTCCGCTGACGGTTCGTGGGGCGGTGCGAATAAGGGAGCCATGACCGGACTGTCACTGCTCGCGTATTTCGGCCATTGCGAAACCCCGGTCTCCGAAGAGTTCGGTGAATCCTGCATGAAGGGAATCGTCTATTTGGTGAATCTCGGAATGAAGAACAACGGGAAGTTATCCTCGAATTTCACCGGTCAGCCATGGGTTTACGAGCACGCCATCGCCACCTACGCCCTCGGCGAGGCCGCGACTTTCTGTAAGGAGCTGAAAGTGGACGTGCCCGGGTTGATGGAAGTTACCGAAAAAGCGGGCCAGTTCATCATTGATAATCAGCACGAAAATGGCGGCTGGTCCTATTTGTATGCCACGACCAAAGGTCACACCGACACCTCGGTCGTCGGTTGGCAGCTTCAGGCGCTCAAGGCGTGCAGCCACACCGGCATTAAATACAAGGGTCTCACCTCGTCCATCGGTAAGGGGCTCAAATATCTCAGCTCCTGCCAGAATGAAAACGGCGGCTTCGGCTACTCCACACCGAAAGCTCCCGCCGGCAACAAAAAGTATTTCTCCCTCACGGGCGTTGGCGTCCTCTGTCACCAGATGTGGGGCAAGGAATCTGCCTCGGAAGTCCGCAAGGGCGTGAAATACATCAAGGAGAACACCAAGTTTGATTTTAACACCGAGGAATCCGACCTATACGCCCACTACTACGAATCCCAAGCCATGATGCAGGCGGGCGGCGAAAACTGGAAGTTCTATAACGACCTCTTCCGCGACCAACTCCTCTCCAACCAGCAGCCCGACGGCTCTTGGAAGGCTCCCGGGTTTGACGGTCACGGCCTGGGCGGGAACGAGATTTACCGCAATTCCCTCTGCATTCTGATGCTCGAGGTTTATTACCGCTTCCTCAACACCGGCGGTGGAAACAGGGGCAAGCCGGGGATCTGAGCTTGTGTCACGGAAGGTCTGCCCATCCGGACGACCATCGGGGATTCCGTAAGATTCAGGGATTTCCCACGTAGTGTGTCATGATGTTGCCGGGGCTTGCGTTCGGCCATCGGATCGATAGTCTTATCCCATCTTCATGAAGTGCTGCCATTTCTCAGTCGCGGGATTTTTCCTCTCCGCACTCCTCGTCTCCGCTGCCGCTGAAACGTCGGCTCCCGTGGTCAAGGAAACCAACTTCCTCGAAATTCTCGCGAAGGGCGGCATCATGATGTACCCGCTCGGCCTGATGTCCGTCATCACCGTGCTTCTGATCCTGATTTTCCTGCTCACCATCCGCCGCAACGCGATCGTCAGCGACCGCTTCATGAACGATGTCGAGTCCATGATGCGCAAGCGCGACTACCTCGGACTGAGCGCCTTGAGCCACCGCCGCAACGAATGCATGGCTCGTGTCACCCAGAAGACCCTCGATTTCATGACCGCCAATCCGGGGACCTCGTTTGAAAACGTCCGGGAAATCGCCCAGACCGAGGGTTCCCACCAGGCGGGCCTGCTGACTTCACGGATCACCTATCTCGCCGACATCGGAGCCATCGCGCCCATGGTCGGCCTGCTTGGCACGGTGTTCGGGATGATCGAGGCGTTTTTCCAAATTTCCTCCGGCGCGGTCCCGGGTGTCCGTGAAATGGGACTGGCCGAGGGCGTTTCCAAGGCGCTCATCGCCACCGCCGGCGGACTGTCCATCAGCATTCCCGCGCTCGCCT
This sequence comes from Verrucomicrobiota bacterium, assembly GCA_041172045.1. Classification (GTDB taxonomy): domain Bacteria; phylum Verrucomicrobiota; class Verrucomicrobiia; order Verrucomicrobiales; family Akkermansiaceae; genus Luteolibacter. The sequence continues at coordinate 2,511 of JBEDKU010000276.1, forward strand.
TTTACTCGATTTTCCGCGGCCGCGCCCAAAAATACATTTCGGAGCTGGAAGCGGCGGCCACCCACTTTGTCATTCTCCTGCAGGCCCCGCATGACCGCCAACCCGCGCAGCAGGCGTATGCGAACCCGGCGCAACGCCCGCGCGAGGACTACGCGATGCCGGTCGCATCCCCGCTCGCGGGCGAGCGTCCGGACCTTCACGGCATCTAATCGATTCCCAGGATGAAATTCACCAGTCGCCAGCCGCCAGCGATTGCCATCCAGTTGGCGCCGATGATCGACATCCTGCTGTTGTTGCTGTGCTTTTTCATCATCAGCTGGCAGTTCAGCAAGTCCGAGACCGAGCTCAACGTCTCCGTGCCGACCGCCCAGGAAGGGGCCGAACCCGAACGCGTCCGCGGGGAAATCATCATCAACGTGCTTGCCGACGGCGGCATCAAGGTCGAGGGCCTGGCTGTCGACCGGCAGCAGTTGTTCGACAAGCTTGCCGCCATCGCCAAGCAGTTTCAGAACCAGCCCGTCCGCATCCGCGGCGATGGGAATGTGGCTTACCAGCGCATCGTCGAAGTGATCGACACCTGCCAGAAAGCCGGGATTTGGAATATTTCCTTCGCGACCCAACGCCCGGAACCCGCCAAGTGATTCACTTGGCAAACCGCTCGAAACGGACAACGCTCCACCCATCTTGAAACGCGCTTTCGCAATTCTCATCCTCGTCTCCAGCCCGGTGGTCGCCCAGATTCCCCGGGCTCAGGCTGTTGACCCCACCCTCACGCCGGATGCCTCCAACGATTTTTTCCTCCGGGGGAAGAACCTTTACGACTCCGCGCAGGCCAGCACCACTCAAGACAGCCGCCTCGACTACTTCAGCCGCGCCTCCGACATTTTCTCCCAATACCTCGAATCGTTCCCCAGCCACCCCAACGCCGAAATGGCATGGTGGTATCTCGGCAACAGCTTCTATCAGTCCGGCCGGATCGACGAGGGGAAACGCTGCTTCAGCACCTTGCTCAACCGCTACGGGAAAGGCAAATGGGCCGCCGCCGCCGCTTACACGCTCGCCGCCGACCACTATAACAAATCCGAATACGCCTTCGCCGCGCCGTTGTTCGAGCGCTTCGCCGCCAACGCGTCGAAGCCCGAGGAACGCGCCCGCGGCAACTACCTCGCCGGCAACTGCTACCGTCTCCTCGGCCGTGACCGCGAGGCGATCACCGCATTCAGGAAAGTCATCGACGACCCCGCCGGCGGCTTGTTCGCCGCGCAGTCGAAAGTCGCGTTCGGCCATCTTTCCGTGAAATCGGGCAAGCTGGAGGAAGCGCTCGCGCTCTTCGAGGAAGTCGTGGCAGCCCCCACCACCTCCAAAATCCGCGGCGAGGCGGCGCTGCATGCCGCGCTCACCGCCACCAAGCTCGGCAAGACCGAGTTGTCCGATAAATATCTCCAGCTCATTCTCCGGACGCCCGGAATGGACGACTATCGCCCAGACGCACAGACCGCCCTCATGGCCAACGCGTTCGCCAAAAAAGACTACCGGGAGGTGGTCGAGATTTTCCGCCGCAGCGCCGTCAAGGCGCAGGGCGACAAGGAGGCGAACCGCCTCATGATCGCGGGACGCGCCTACATGCGGCTGAAGTTGCCGAGTGAGGCCCTGCAACTTTTCCGCGACGTCGAGAAGCTGGTGAACCCCGAGACGGACATGGCCTTCCAGGCCGCTTACTATCGGTTGCTGTGCTTTTTCCAAATCGAAGGCCGCCACCTGCCGGACCAGGTGGACGCCTTCCTCCAGCTCTATCGGAAGGCCCGCCCGGAGGACTCACGCATTCATACCGCCCTGATGATGAAGGCGGAAACCTTGTTCACCAACAAGGAAATCGCCGCCGCCGCCAAGGTTTACAGCGAGATCAGCGCCAGCCTCGTCAGTGAGAAAAACCGTCCGGGACTGCTCTATCAGCGCGGTTGGTGTCTTTCCGAGGCCGGCGACGCGCAGGGCGCCATCCGCTCGCTCAGCGAGTTCATCGCCAAGTACCCGCAGGACCCGCGGATCTCCTCCGCCATCGCCAAGCGCGCCAAGGCCTACTCCGAAAGCGCGGAACCCGCCAAGGCACTTGCCGACTTCGACAGCCTGACCGCCTCCCCGGACACGCCGGAGGATCTCGCCTCCTACGCCTGGTTGGAGTCCGCCCGCCTCCGCCGCGCGGAGAGCAACATCCCGGACATGATCGTCCGCTATCAGGGGCTGTTAAAAAACGTCAAGGACCTCAGCGACAACCTCCAGGCGGAGGCGAACTATTGGATCGGTTGGGGGATGGTGAAAAACAATTCCGCCAAAGACGCCGTCACCTATCTCGAAAAAGCCCGCACCCTGCGCCCGGACGCCTATGGCAAACACGCCGGACTCCTCCTCATCCTCGGCTACTTCGCCTCCCAGGATCCGGTCAGACTCGCCGCCGAAATCAACCTCGCCATCGTCGGGAAATACGATTCCGACATCCCCGACCAGGCGATCCAATGGTCCGGCATGCAGTCCTACAACGCCGGGGATTTCAGCTCCGCCGCCAAGTCGCTCGCCCTCGTTTCCAACCCCGAGGAACCGCGCGAAACGCCCAAGGAAGTCTGGCGCTACCTTGCCAAGGCCCGTCTTGAAACCGGCGATGGCGAAGGCGCGCTCAGTGCCGCGAACAACGTGCTCGCGGTGGAGGACAACCCCGGCTGGAAGGCCGACGGGCTGCTCGACCGCGGTCGCGCCCTGCTGATTCTGGGCCGCGACTCGGAAGCCCGCGTGGCTGCTGACGAAGGCGAAGCGCTCCGGCCCCAAGGTCGCACCAGCGCCGGCTTGCAGATTCTTTCCGGCGATTTGAAATTTAAATCCAAGGATCTCGGCCCCGCCGCCGCCGATTACCTCAAAGTGATCCAGTTCCACGAAGACGCCGATCTCAAGCCGCTCGCCATTTCGAAATACATCCAGGTTCTCGAACAGCAGGGGAAGTCCGCCGAGGCGGAGAAATACCGCCAACAACTCAAAAACGAGTTTCCTAACTGGAAGCCTTCCGCCCGCTGATTTTCCACCGCTCCTATTTTCCCTACATGACTCCTCCTTCCGCCACCGCCGCTCCCGCGAAGTCCTCCAAGCGCAAATCCGAAAACGCCTGGTCTCCCGAAAAATCTTCCGAACTTTATGGCGTCGAGACCTGGGGCCACGGCTTCTTCGGCGTGAACAAAGCCGGCCACGTCACCGTCCGCCTCGAGGACGACGAAGCTCAGGCCGAGGTCTCGCTCTTCGAAGTCATTGACGGCCTCCGCGACCGCGGCACCCACCTGCCCGTCCTGCTCCGTTTCCGCGACTTGCTGCACTCCCGTATCACGGAGATCAACGAATCCTTCCGCAAGGCCATCAAGGAAACCAAATACCGCGGCGAATACCGCGGCGTCTATCCGATCAAGGTCAACCAGCAGCGCCAGGTCATCGAGGAAATCGCCGAGTTCGGGAAACGTTACCACTACGGTCTTGAAGCCGGCTCCAAGCCCGAGCTCATCGCCGCGCTCGCCCACATGCACGATCCGGAAGCCTATCTGATCTGCAACGGTTACAAGGACGAGGAGTTCATCGACCTCGCCCTCCAGTCGCAGAAAATGGGCCTGCGCATCATGCTCGTGCTGGAAATGCCCAGCGAACTCGACCTCATCCTCGAGCGCTCGCGCAAACTCGGCATCCTGCCGAATCTCGGCGTCCGCGTCCGCCTCTCCACCAAGGGCTCCGGCCACTGGCAGGACAGCGCCGGCGACAAGTCCGTCTTCGGCCTCAACGCCTCGCAGGTCATCGCCGTGGTCGATCACCTCAAGGCGTCCGGCTACATCGGCTGCTTGAAAATGCTGCATTACCACCAGGGTTCGCAGATTCCTAACATCGCTGCCATCCGTGAAGGCGCGACCGAAGCGGTCAGAATGTATTGTGACCTCGTCAAGGAAGGCGCGCCCATGGGCGTGCTCGACATCGGCGGCGGCATGGCGGTCGATTACGACGGCTCGCACACCAATTTCCACTCGTCCTGCAACTACTCCGTCGCGGAATACTGCACGGACATCGTCGAGGTCATCTCGCAGATCTGCGACAAGGCCGGCGTCCAGCACCCCAACCTCATCTCCGAGTCCGGCCGCGCCGTCGTCGCCTACTACTCGGTGCTCGTCTTCAACATCCTCGACGTCACCAGCGCCCAGACCAGCGAGGAAGCCCCACCCATCCCGGAAAACGCCCCGCAGAACCTCATGAACATCATCGAGGTGAACAAGGTGATTAACAAAAAAAACCTCCAGGAGTGCTTCAACGACGCGATGTATTACCGCGACCAGATGCGCGCCCAGTTCTTCTACGGTGCCGCCACCCTCCGCGAGCGCGGCCTCGCCGAAGCCTGGTTCTGGCACATCCTCACCCGTATCTCCCACATCATCGCCGATCTCGACGACGACATCCCGGAAGACCTCCGCGAGCTGTCCTCCACCCTCGTCGATTTCTATTACGGCAATTTCAGCCTCTTCCAATCCCTGCCGGACTCGTGGGCCATCGACCAGGTCTTCCCCGTCATGCCCATCCACCGGCTCGACGAAAAACCCCGCCACCGCGCCGTGCTCGCCGACATCACCTGCGATTGCGACGGCAAGATCGACCGCTTCATCGACAAGGAGGACGTCGCCAAAATCCTCCCGCTCCACGACTTCAGACAGGACGAGCCTTACTATCTCGCCGTATTCCTCGTCGGGGCCTATCAGGAAACCCTCGGCGACCTCCACAACCTGCTAGGCGATACCAACGTCGTCGGCGTCCACCTTGAGAAAGGCAAGCCCGTCTATACCCACGAGGTCGAGGGCGACACCGTGGCCGACGTGCTCAGCTACGTCGAGTTCGACCCGAAGGAGCTCGTCACCCGCTTCCGCACCTTTGCCGAAAAAGCCGTCACCGAAGGCCGCATCTCGCCGAAAGAACGCCGCGAGATTCTCGACCTCTTCCGTGAGGGCCTCTCGGGCTACACGTATTTCGAGAGCTGACCCGCTCGCCCGCCGACACCCAGGTGAGTCTTCCGTTTTCAGTCCCACGAGGTGGCGGATGAATGGATAGGGAATGCGATGTGACCGGCGTGCTAGCAGGCGGAAATGGGCGTTTACGAAGCGCCCCGCCTCCGATTGACTACCCGCATGTCTGAGAAATCCAAGTTCCGTCGTTTTGTCCTCGCGCTCGCCGGTTGTTGCACCGCCACCGCCATGGCTGCCGAACCCGTGAATCCTGCCAGCGACAAGCCTCCCATCCGGGTCGCCTGCGTCGGCGACAGCATCACCCAAGGCTCCGGCGCGGCGAAGGGGAGGTCCTATCCGGCGCAGCTCCAGGAATTGCTCGGCGCGTCATGGGTGGTCGGAAATTTCGGGGTTGGCGGGCGCACGCTGCTGAAAAAAGGCGATTTCCCCTACTGGAAAGAGAAGGCCTATCAGAAGGCGCTCGGCTTCAAGCCGGACGTGGTCGTCATCATGCTCGGCACCAACGACACCAAGCCGCAGAATTGGCAACACGAGGCGGAATTCATCGCCGACTACACCGAGTTGGTGAAATCCTTCCAAGCGCTCGAAAGCAAGCCCAAGGTCTTCATCTGCCGGCCATGTCCGGTGCCGGAGCCGGGCAACTACAAGATCAACGAAGCCGGCGTGCTTGAGGAAATCAAGCGTCTCGACGCGCTCGCCGCGGAAATGAAGCTGGGTGTCATCGATATGCACGCCGCCCTCGCCGACAAGCCGCAAATGCTGCCGGACCGCGTCCACCCGAATACCGAGGGAGCCGGTGAAATGGCCAAGGCCGCGTTTGCCGTGCTCACCGCGAAAGCGGCCGTCAAAGCCGAGTGACCACGCGGGAAATGGAAAAGGCGGCGGGTCCTCCCCGCCGCCTTTTCTGAAAGAATGGTGAGCCGCCGTCGCCCCGAGCCGCGCAAGACGCGAAGCGGTGGCCGCTCATAAAATGATCACACAAACAACAATGATACATACCCGGTCGGGCCCCGTTTTGTTGCAGGAAAGTCCTGAATTTTTCTAAAAACCGGAACCGAAGCCGCCGCCGCCCCTAACGCTTGGAACCCTGGGGCGGCGGCCACTCCTTGAACGAACGGAACGCCGCGATTCGACCCGGGCCAGTCGCCGCCGGGAAGATATTCCCGGTGACGGAATATTCACCCGGCCTTGCGGCGGACGTGTCGCCGTGGTAACTCCAAAGCCAGATGGGCATCGCCGACCGAGATTATCACCGCCAGGACCGCCGCGAGGGAGGCGGTTTTTTTTCGCAGCTCACCCCGGTGGTGAAGTGGCTGCTCATTTCCAACCTCGGCATCTACTTCCTGGATCTTTTCCTGGGAAACCCACTGCGGAATTTCGGCGCGTTCGCCATCCAGTCCGCGGTGTTCGACGGGAGGATCTGGGAGTTTGTCACCTTCCAGTTCCTCCACGGCAGCGTGGGCCACGTGTTGTTCAACTGCATGGGGATCTTTTTCTTCGGTCCGTGGCTTGAACGCTGGTGGGGGGCGAAGAAATTTCTCATCTACTACCTGCTCTGCGGGGTCGCCGGCGCGGTGTTTTTCACCCTGCTGGTGCTGCTGGGACTGCTGCCGGGGGACAATCTCTGGACGCCTCTGGTCGGAGCTTCCGCCGGCATCTATGGGATCCTTATCGGCGTCGCCGTGATCGCGCCGAACCTGCGGGTGGCGCTGCTGTTTCCACCCGTCGAACTCTCGATGCGGCAGCTCGCCATCGGGCTGATGGTGATTTCCGCCGGCTCCATCGTGCTCAAGTTCGGCGGCAATGAAGGTGGCGAGGCGGGTCATCTCGGAGGAGCGATCCTTGGTTTCATCCTGATGCGGTTCCCGCGGTTGCTCGGTGGTGAGCCGGGAGTGGAAGTCATCCGCCCGCGAGTGACGTCGCCGCCGAAATTGCGCCCGCGCACTGAGATCGAAGCCCAGCACGACTCCGCCGTGGACGCCATTCTCGACAAGATTTCCAGCCAGGGTTTCCAAAGCCTGACCCAAGAAGAGCGGGATTTCCTGCAAAAGGTTTCCAATCAGAAAAAATCCTCATGATGACCGATGCCGAAATGATCGATTCCCCGGACGCCGGGCAGCAGCTCGCCCGCCTGCGCGCCATCATGCATCGCCTCCGCACGCCCGGCGGCTGTCCGTGGGACGCCGAGCAGACGCACGAATCCCTCATCCCGAATCTCATCGAGGAAGCCTACGAAACGGTGGACACCATCCAGCGCGGCGATCACGAGCACCTCATGGAAGAGCTGGGGGATCTGCTGTTGCAGGTCGTTTTCCACAGCGAGATCGCCGATGAGGCAGGACGCTTCACGCTGGACGACGTGGCCCGCGGCATCAGCGAGAAACTTGTGCGCCGTCACCCGCACGTCTTCGGCGACAGCACGGTGGCGACCACCGACGGGGTGCTCCAGCAGTGGGACGAGATCAAGCGCTCGGAAAAAGGCGACGGGGAGAAGCCCTACCTGCACGGCGTCGGCAAAGGCCTGCCCGGTCTGATCCGCGCCGCCAAGCTCCAGAAAAAAGCCGCCAAAGTCGGCTTCGACTGGCCCGCGGAAACCGGCGTGCTCGCAAAAATCCGCGAGGAATTGCAAGAACTGCAGGCCGCCGTGGACTCGCAGGACCTCGAAGGGGTGTCCGAGGAAATGGGCGACCTGCTTTTTTCCGTGGTGAACCTCGCCCGCTTCCGCAAAATCGACCCCGAGGTCCTCATGGCCGCCGCCAATGCGAAATTCGAAGAGCGCTTCGGCGAAATGGAACGCACCCTCAAGTCCGGCGGTCTCACGCTCGAAGCCGCCACCGCCGCCCAGATGGAGGACGCTTGGGAAGCCGCGAAACGCCGGTAATTTTGGGCGGCGGATTAATGTTGGCACGCGTGATGCTGTATTTTGTTTGTCGCGACACCATCGGCGGTCCGACTGAGATGCTCCAAGGTTAATGGGTTTTCCAAGGGGATGATCAGTCGGGCCGCTCTTTTTTTGGGTGGGACCGGTGCTGCAAGGCCCGGCCGGGAGAAAAAAACGCGCCTATCCTTAACCCGCGGCCCGTGATTCATTACCGCCATGCAACCGCGCCAACATGATACAACCCCCGAACTCCTCTCCCCGGCGGGAAACTGGGACTGCGCCCGCGCCGCCGTGGCCGCCGGGGCGGATGCGATTTACTTCGGCCTGCCGCGCTTCAACGCCCGGCTCCGCGCGGACAACTTCATCGATGCCGATCTCGTGGAACTCATGGAATACCTCCACCGCCACGGCGTAAAGGGTTTCGTGACGATGAACACCCTCATCTTCACCAGCGAAATGAAGGCCGCCGAGGAGCAACTCCGGAAAATCGCCGCCGCCGGCGTGGACGCGCTCATTATCCAGGACCTCGGTCTCGCCAAGCTCGCCCGCGAGGTCGCTCCGAACGTCGAGTTGCACGCGTCCACGCAGATGACCATCACCTCGCCGGAAGGACTCGCCTTCATCGAGTCGCTCTTCCCGCTCGAACGCGCCGTCCTCGCCCGCGAGCTTTCCATCAAGGAAATCCACAAATTCCAGTCCGCCTCGTTGGAAACGAAAACCCCGCTGGAAGTCTTCGTCCACGGCGCGCTCTGCGTCGCCTACTCCGGCCAATGCCTCACCAGTGAGTCGCTCGGCCAGCGCAGCGCTAACCGCGGCGAATGCGCCCAAGCCTGCCGCATGCCCTATGAAATCGTCGTCGACGGCGAAACCCGCGAACTCGGCGCGGTCCGCTACTTGCTCAGCCCGCAGGACCTCGCCGCGGTTGATCTCGTCCCCGAACTCGTTCGTGCCGGCGTGAAGTCCTTCAAAATCGAAGGCCGCCTCAAGTCGCCCGAATACGTTTCCGCCGTCACCCGCGTCTATCGGAAAGCCCTCGACGCCGCGATGGCTGAGACGGAATCCCCCATCACCCCGTCCGACCGCTACGAGCTGGAAATGACCTTCTCCCGCGGCCTCAGTACCGGCTGGTTCGCCGGCACCAACCACCCCTACCTCACCCACGGCAAGTTCGGCAAAAAGCGCGGCCCGCTGCTTGGCGAAATCACCGACTGCGGCCCGGGCTGGATCCGCCTCGGGAAACTAACCGGCGTCCCGTTCACCGCTGGCGACGGCGTCGTCTTCGATGCCGGCGAGAACCGCGATCTCGAACAAGGCGCTCGCATCTGGGTGATCGAGGGCGACCGCCTGATTTTCCACCTCACCTACAGCGGCATCAACTTCGACCGCATCAAACCCGGCCAGACGCTCTACAAAACCTCCGATCCCAAGCTCGACTCCGAGCTCCGCCGCTTCTGGCAGAACTCCCGCCCCGCCGAGAAAAAATCCGCGATTAACCTTCTTGTCAGCGGCAAGCCCGGCGAACCATTGGAAATCCGCAGCGGTGAATTCACCGTGCGCAGCGAAATCCCGCTGCAGGAGGCCGCCAAGCATCCACTCGGGACCGAAAAACTCGTCGAACAGCTCGGCCGCCTCGGCGACTCGCCCTTCGAACTCGGCTCCCTCGACAACCAGCTCGAAGGAAACTGCCACATCGCCGTTTCCGCCCTCAACCAGCTCCGCCGCGCCCTCGTCAAGCAGTTGGAGGACGCCGCCGCCGTCAAGCCGGTGCTCCCGAAAATCACCACCACCTATCAGGACCTTCTTCCTTCGACGTCCGGTGTTGGAAGTTCGACGTTCGATGTTCCAATACTGTCCGTCCTCTGCCGCACGCTCGGCCAGGTCACCGCCGCGCTCGATTGCGGCGTGGAGACGATCTACTGCGACTTCGAAGACCCGCGCCGCTACAAGGAGGCCGTCGCCCTCGTCCGATCTGGAAATTCACGAATCCATCTCGCCACCCCGCGCATCCTCAAGCCCGGCGAGATGGGTTACCTCAAGCTCATCGAAAAAGCCGCACCCGACGGCCTGCTCCTCCGCAACCTCGGCGCGCTCCACTATTACAAGGACCGCCACGACCTGAAAAAAATCGGCGACTTCTCCCTCAACGTCGCCAACCCGATCACCGCGAAGCTTCTGATGGAAAACGCCGGACTCGACCACCTCACCGTTTCCTACGATCTCAACATTGGCCAGGTGCTGGAACTCCTTCACAGCGCGCCGCCCGAGTGGTTTGAGCTCACGCTCCATCAGCACATGCCGATGTTTCACATGGAGCACTGCGTTTTCTGCACTTTCCTCAGCAGCGGCACCACCTACAAGGACTGCGGCCGCCCGTGCGAAACCCACGTCGTTCATCTGCGCGATCGCGTCGGCCAGCTTCACCGCCTGCAGGCCGACGTCGGCTGCCGCAACACGCTTTTCAACGGCAAGGCGCAAACCGGAGCCCGCTACTACGAACACCTCCGCAAGACCGGCCTCACCCGATTCCGCGTCGAGCTGCTGGACGAAGCGGAGGACGCCGCCAAAACCATCCGCGCCTATCAGGACCTGCTCAGCGGCAGGTCGGACGCCTTCGAACTGCTCAACCAGGTCCAGGCCCTCGAAAAACTCGGTGTCACCGAAGGCACGCTGGCGGAGCTCTAATGATTTTAACCGACCGCGTGGAACCGGGTTGAAATCCCGTTGCCCGCGACGATTCCGGCCAAGCGCTCCGGGTGGCGGCCGTGGGCGATGTGGGTTTCGATCCCCGCGTCCACGGCGAATTTCACCGCCGTGAGTTTCGAGGCCATGCCACCCATCGAGAAGCGTCCCTTGTCTTCGCGGACGTGGCGGAAGACGTTGTCGATGTCGCTGACCTCCGGGATGAGTTCATTGGTCTCCGGGTCTAGCAGTCCATCGACGCTGGTGAGCAGGATGACACGCGAGGCACCGGCGAGTTTTGCCACGCGCACCGAGAGCATGTCGTTGTCGCCGAATTTCAGCTCCTCGACGGCGACCGAGTCGTTTTCATTGATGATCGGCAGAATGC
>JBEDKU010000277.1:0-7905 GCA_041172045.1 Verrucomicrobiota bacterium
TTTTCCGGCGTCGTGGTGCAGGGTGAGGCGCGTGTTTTTTTCATCCACCTCCGCGTGATCGACCTCCTGCCACATCACCAGCCGCATGCTCTCGGCGGGTCGGAAAAACGGGAAAATTTCAATGCCCAGCGGCGTCAGGATCAAATAGGCGTGGCACGTCAGACCCACTGCCACCCGGGCCATGACCGCGGCCAGCGCCAGCGGCAGCAAGGCCCACGCGGGGTGGGGGAGTTGCGGGTTGATGTCCCGGTAGATCGCGGTCGCCAGCATCGTGATCCCGGTGGCCGCCAGCACCGCCGCGCCGACCCAGAAAAGGGCGGCCTGACCGGACCGGGTGAATCGCAGCTCTTTTTCCGGGGATTGGATGGTGGCCGCCATGGTGGAAGGTCACTCCGTCATCGCCACCACGGCCTTTTCCGCGGCGGTGAGCTCCTTCTCGAAGTGTGCGATATCAAATCCACGTTCTTCAAGCGCGGCCGGACTCTCGCAGGAACCGATCAACGCCACGATCCGCTCCAGACCGAAGAGCGACGCGCCGCCCTTGCAGCGGTGGAGGTCGTCCCGCAGTTGTTTGAAATTTCCCGCCTCGATCAACGCCATCCAGCCGACCATCTGCCGCCGGGTGTCGTTGAAATAGTCAAAAGCGAGCTCCCGCAGTCCGCTCAAATCGCCGTGGGCCATTTTGAGAAAATTCGCGGAGTTCATGGGGGCGGGTTCTGTGTTCACTGCCAAAGAGTTAACAAAAAGTTGGACCTTCGAATGAAGGTAAAAATCGCGTAGTGTTCAAAGGTTCAAATCCGGACGGATTTCGAGCGGCGGATCTCCTCTTCCAGTTGTTCTGCGAGGTCCGCTCTGCCGGTTGCATTCGCCAAATCCAGTCGCAGCCGGAGTGTCTCGGGCTGTTTCAGTTCGTCGTGGCCCATCTCGCCGATCCATTCCGTGGCGGCCGGATAATCGCCGATCGCAAAAGCACCCTCCGCTTGCGCGAGGAGCGTCGGAGCCTCCGCGTCGAGCGGCTTATCTCGATAGAGCGCCCATTTCGCATGCTCCGGCAGATCCGCCGGCACGTCCGGTCCGGCGACCTGCTCCAGATAAACCAGCTCGTCGCCGTCCTTTTGCTGCCGCCAGTGATTCAGGGTGATCACAATGACCAGGCCGAGAATCGCAAACGACGCTTCCATGAAAAACGGGGTCGTCACGATTCCAATCATCGTGCCCACCCATTCTCCCAGCAGTCCCGGCAACAGCCGCCAACCCATCAATGTGGCCGGCACCGCCACCGTCAGCGTGATCAAAATGCCTACGCCGATGGCCACTTGTTTCACCCGCTCGTCGCTTGTTCGCACCATTCCACGAGCAGCCTACCTCTCATTCCTGAAAAACCCAATCTTCTAAATCCATAAAAATACTTCGCAAAACTTGATTATTTTTTGAAACTAATTAAATTTCGTCTGCCATGTTCGGGTTTGTTCAAATAAAAGTGCTGCTCTTCGGGATGCTGCTCGCCTCCCCCGCAGTTGCGTTTTGGGCGTTCCGAACTCATAAACCTCTTACAATCAATCAGGAAAATCCAGCGATGTCCTATGCGCAGCCTGCGGCAGGATCGGTTTCGCGGATTCCGGTGGAGGTGATTGCAAATGGCAGCGCCCCACAATGGGTTTACGTGCAGGTGGGAAATCAAGCGGTGCCGGAGCCTGGAATGGTCTCGTTGCTCGCGCTCACCACGCTGCTTCTCGCTTTCCGCCGCCAGCGGGCCTGATCCGCTTTCGCGCTCGGTTTGCTCTTGGCTCCCGGGGCATCGCTCCGTAAACCCCGCCATGCGGCTTTTTGACACGTTGACCCGGACTGAGCACGATCTCCGACCCATCGATGGTTCCACCTTTCGTTTTTATTGCTGCGGACCGACGGTTTATGGCCCGGCGCACATCGGGAATTTCCGCACTTTTGTCCTTCAGGACGTGCTCCGCCGCACGCTGGAAACCGGCGGCATGCGAACCCTCCACGTCCGGAACATCACCGACGTGGACGACAAAACCATCCGCGACTCGCAGAAAGCCGGGCAGTCGCTCAAGCAGTTCACCGCCGGCTGGACCGCGAAATTCCACGCGGATTGCGAAAAACTCGGCCTGCTCCCGCCGCACATCGAGCCTGGTGCCGTCGATCACATCCCGCAGCAGATCGCGATGATCGAGACGCTCGTGGAAAAAGGTCACGCCTACGCCTCCGACGACGGGTCGGTCTATTTCAAGATCTCCTCCTTCTCCGGCTACGGCTGCCTTTCCCACCTCGACGAGCGCGAACTCGATCTTGGAAAAACCCAGAACGCCCGTTCCAGTTCGGACGAATATGAAAAGGACAGCCTCTCCGATTTCGTGCTCTGGAAAGGCCGCAAGCCCGAGGACGGCGACAATTTCTGGCCATCCCCGTGGGGCGAGGGCCGCCCCGGATGGCACCTGGAGTGCTCGGCCATGATCCAGGAATACCTCGGCGATTCCTTCGACCTCCACTCCGGCGGCGTCGATCTGGTTTTCCCGCACCACGAAAATGAAATCGCCCAAAGCAAATGTGCCTGCGGCGGCCACTTCGCCGCGAACTGGTTCCACATCACCCACCTGCTCGTCGATGGCGGGAAAATGTCCAAGTCGCTCGGCAACCTCTACACGCTCGAAGACCTTGCCGCACGTGGTCACACTGCGATGGAGGTCCGCTACGTCCTCATCGGCGCGCACTATCGCAAGCCGCTCAATTTCACGCTCGATTCGCTGTCCGGAGCCCGCGAGGCCCTCGCGAAACTCGCCAAGAGCGCGCGCCAGCTCGCCGCGAAAATCGAGCCCGGCACCGTCCTCACCCATGCCGACTTCGGCCCGTTCCAAGCCGCGTGGGACAGTTTGAACAACGACCTCAACACCCCCGGCGCGCTCGGCGGCATCTTCACCGGCCTGCGTGAGGCCGCCCATCTTACCGACCCGGAAGCCGCCGCCGCGCTCGCCGGATTCAACCGCCTGTTGCGCGCCCTCGGCCTCACCTTGCCTGAGGAAGTCGTCCAGGATTCCAGCGAAATTCCGGATGCCGTCAAAGCCCTCGCCGAAGCCCGCTGGGCCGCCCGCCTCGCGAAAAACTGGGCCGAGTCCGACACGCTTCGCGCGGAGCTCGCCGCACAAGGTTGGCTCGTCAAGGACGGCAAGGACGGCTACACACTGGAGCCGGTAGGCTGACAATTCTTAACCCCGGACACGGAATTCCTGTATGAAATCCCTCGCACTGCTCGCCCTTCTAACCGCATTTGTCTCCGCCCAGGAAACCATCGAGCGCCTCGATCCCGCGCTCGACGCGATCATCGATCCGCAGGCGAAGATCGAGACGCTCTGCACCGGCTTCGACTGGGCGGAGGGACCGTTGTGGGACGAGAAGGAAAAGCGTCTGCTGTTTTCCGATGTCCCTCGAAACACGATCTATCAGTGGAAGGAGGGCGATACCGAGGCGTCCGTCTTCATGAAGCCCTCCGGCTACACCGGAGTGGCGGCCTACGGCCGCGAACCTGGATCTAACGGTCTTACGATGGATGCGAAGGGCCAGCTGTATTTCTGCGAGCACGGCGACCGGCGGGTATCGTATCTCACCCCGGACGGCGGCAAGCGGACGCTCGCGGACCACTTCGAGGGCAAGCGTTTCAACTCACCCAACGACCTCGCGATCGCCGCGAACGGCGACGTGTATTTCACCGATCCACCCTACGGTCTGCCGGGCCGCGAGAAGGACACCCAGTTCCGCGATCTGCCGTTCTTCGGCGTGTTCCGCGTCACCCCGCAGGGTGTGGTCTCGCTGGTCGTCCGCGATCTCGAACGGCCGAACGGCGTGGCGCTGTCGCCGGATGGGAAAATCCTCTACGTCGCCCAATCGCACGGCCCGGCCCCGGTGATCATGGCCTATCCGCTGAAGCCGGACGGCTCGACCGCTGGCGGCAAGGTGTTCTTCAATTGCAAGGACCTCAAGGGCCCCGGCGGACCGGACGGCATCAAGACCGACGCCAAGGGCAACGTCTTCGCCACCGGCCCCGGCGGCTGCCTGATCCTGGACCCGCAGGCGAAGCTGCTAGGCCGGATCCTCTGCGGCCGGCCGACCGCCAACATCGCGTTCGGAGAAGGTGGCGCGCGCCTTTATCTCACCTCGGACGACCGGCTCCTGCGGGTGGCGTTGCGGCGTTGACCGGAGCGGGGCCGGATCTTCATTGCGACGGGCGGGCCGTGAAAAATATAATTCGCTATTGGGTGGGTACTGCGACAGGTACCTGGATGTCAGAAAAAAATAAGAAGCAGTTCGGCGTTTGGATGGACACCCATCATGCCACCATCGTCGGTTTCGCCGAAGCCGCCGCCGGGGAATTCTCCGTCCTGGGCCACGCCGACAACGCGGGTGCCGCCGGCAACTCCAACGAGAACACCGCGCACAATCAGGAGAAAACCCTGCAGAACCAGTTCTTCAAGAAGATCACCAGCTTCATGCAAAACGCCGAGCAAGTGCACGTCACGGGCACCGGCACGATCCAGGAGCAGTTCATTCACTATCTGGCCGAGACGCCCCAGTTCAAGAACACCGTCGCCACGGAATGCACCTCCAACAAAATGAGCGATGAAAGGCTCGTGGAGTTCATCAGCGACAAGTTCAACTGAGGATCCGGCGGGCCGGGTGGATGTCTAGCTGATTTTTTCCGCTAGGAATCGCAGCAGCAGCGACATCGCCACGCGGGCCAGCGCCGGATTGTAGCGCGCGCCCTCGTCGCGGAGGAACGCGTGCGCGGCATTGAACTCGTGCCACTCCAAGTCGACGCCCGCGTCCTCCAGCGTGTGGTGGATTTTCCGCCGGCCGTCCGCCGGGATGTGCGGGTCCTGCCGGCCGAAGACGAAGAGCAGCGCGATTTCCACCGACTTGAGCCGCTCCAGCGTGTCGTCGCATTTCCCGAGTCCGAGGGTGCCGGTGTGCACGTCCGTCGGATAGAAGGCGCCCACCGCGCTCACGTCCGGATGGAGTCCGGCGCGCAGCGCGAGGTGGCCGCCGAGGCAGACGCCGAAGCTGGCGATCCGGCCGGTGCAGGACGCGTGGTTTTGAAGGAATTTTACCACCACGTCCGTGTCCTCGTCGTAGGAGGCGATTTCCTTCTCGGTTTTCAGGGAGTTTCCCCGCGCCGAGCCGTCCGCGTCGTAGGCGAGCACGGTGCCGGGCGGTTCGAATTCATGATAGACCTCGGGCACCGCCACCAGGTAACCCTCGCCCGCGAGCGCCGCCGCCATCCGCCGGATCGGGCCGGTGACTTGGAAGATCTCCGAGTAAAACACCACGGCGGGATGCCGCCCGCCGCCGTCGGGAATGAAGAGATGCGCCCGCATCGTGCCGCGGGTGGTTTCTAGATCGACGGAGGATTCGCAAAGCGTGGCCATGGCGGAGTGTCAACCTCCCGCCGCCCGGGAATCCAGCAAATCCGCCACGGATAAGCGCTCTTGCCAAACGCCCGGCGGATGAAGATAGAATCGCCGCACGATGGAGGATGAGGACGGACTCGATGAGAAGGCGCTCAAGCTGCGGGCGCTCCGTCGGACACTGCATCCGTTTTTCGCGCTGGTGGCCGGCGCCTGCCTGCTGGCGGTCATCGGCTGGCATGGCGAAATCAAGGAATGGCTGCATTGGTGCGCCACGCTGACCGGCATCATCTTCGCGATGGAACGCATGTGGCGGTTCTGGACGCGGTCGAGACCGCCGCTTGAGCCGCGCAAGCTGACGTTCAGCCCGGTGCTGGCGGTGACGGTGTTGGTCGTGTCGGTGGGGTTGCTTTTTCAGCCGCTTTCGGGCTCAGACACCGGTTCGTTAGCAGCGCACGTGTTCATCCTGGTGGCGGCGTTCGTCTCGGGGCTTTCCCTGATGATTGCCAATCAGACGCGCTTCACGGCGCGCGCGTTCCATCCGGGAATGGTGCTGGTGCTGTCGTTTCTAGCAATGATCCTGATCGGCACGCTGTTGCTGAAAATGCCGCGCTGCACGGTGCCGGGGCAGGCGTGCTCGTGGCTGGACGCGCTTTTCACCAGTACCAGCGCCATTTGCGTTACCGGGCTGACGGTGCAGAATCCCGCCACCTTTTTCACCACCACCGGGCAGGCGGTGATTCTGTTGCTCATCCAGGTCGGCGGGTTGGGAATCATGACGCTCACGTTCTTCGCGGCGGTCGTCCTGTTCGAAGGGCTCTCGCTGCATGACCGGCTGCTGTTGGGGAAAATGATTCAGGAAAACCGCCTCGCCAGAGTGGGGGAAACGCTCAAGTTCATTGTCATCATGACCTTCGCCGTCGAAGGGATCGGCGCGTTGATCCTGTTCTGTGGGATGGACGGGGGTCCGGCGGTGTCGACGCGGGCGTTTCACGCGGTTTTCCATGCGATCTCCGCCTTCTGCAACGCGGGCTTTTCCACATTGCCGGACAACCTCGCCAGCGATCTGGTTCGCGGCAACTGGATCTGGCAGATTGTGATCATGACGCTCATCGCCGTCGGCGGATTGGGCGCATTGGTGAACGAAGACATCGCCTTCTGGAGTGTGGCGAAGATCAAGCGCCGGATCAGCCGGGAAGGCCCGCACCGCCGCCTGCGCGTCCACACCCGCCTCGTGCTGGTGGTCACCGCGCTTCTCATCGTGATCGGTGCGGCGGCGATTTTCACCACCGAGTTCTGTCTGGAAAACGGCCCGCAAAACGGTGGCTCGGTCCTCACCTCGTTCTTCCATTCCGTCACCGCGCGGACGGCGGGCTTCAACACGGTGCCCATGTCGCGGATCAGCCTGCTCACCGCGCAACTGCTGATGGTGCTGATGATCATCGGCGGGTCGCCCGGCGGCACGGCGGGTGGTCTGCGCACCACGGTGATGGCGGTGGGGCTCGCCCATTTGTGGAACCAACTGCGCGAGGGCCGCCGTGGCATGGTCTTTTTCAACCGCACCATCCCGGCGGAAACCGGCTCGCAGGCGCTAGGCCTCATTTTTCTAACCGGCATCTGGCTGGCGGTCAATTTCGTCATTCTGGAAGTGCTGGAAACCGGCAGCGGCGCCTCGGAAAGCACCCTGTTGTTCGAGTTGATCAGCGCGTTCGCCACCGTCGGCCTGTCGCTCGACCTCACGCCCTCGCTCAGCGACGGCGCGAAGACCTTGTTGATCGTGAACATGTTTGTCGGCAGGATCGGGCTGCTCACCGTCATGGCCACGCTCATCAAGCCGGACTCCCGGCCCGCCTCCGGCAAGCCGTCGGAAAACATCCTTCTCACCTGACCCCATTTGAAATCATGAGATTCTGCATCATCGGCCTCGGAAGTTTCGGCACGCACCTCGCCCGTCAGCTCAACCGGGACGGGCATGAGATCGTCGCCGTGGACAACAATCCCGCCCATATCAGCGCGCTCAAGGACGAGATCGAATACATCATCCAGGCGGACTGCACCGACCTGAACGCGTTCCATGAAATCCCCATCGAAGAGTGCGACGCGGTCATCCTCGCGATCGGGGAGAATTTCGAGGCCTCGCTCTCCATCGCCTCCAACGTCCAGCAGTTAGGGGCGAAACGCATCATCAGCCGCATCATCAATCCGCTTCACGGCCGCTTGCTCAAGTTGTTGAAAATCGACGAACTGCTCATCCCGGAAGCGATGGCCGCCGCCTGGCTGGCGCGCTCCCTCAAGACGCCGGACGTCATCAACAGCCTCGAACTCGGCGGCGGCTACGAGATCGCGCAGATCCTCGTTCCCCCGCCGCTCGTCGGTGTGACCTTGCAGAACATCGACCTTCGCGGCCGCTATGACTTGAATCTCGTCACCATCGCCAAAGGCCGCGGGGCCACGTCGCTGAGCTCCACCCGCCACCCTATCAACAAAGTCC
>JBEDKU010000278.1:0-6738 GCA_041172045.1 Verrucomicrobiota bacterium
GTGCCGCGGCCGCCAAGGGTGGCATTTATGGAAATGATGCGGTGGAGGCCGTGTATCCCATGACCCGCGTGGACGCCACTGGCGAGACGCTCGATGGTGGCAAGCACGACTACACACTCACTTTTCCCGCAGGCCAGCTCCCGCCGGTGAACGCCTTTTGGTCGGTCACGATGTATGACGGCAAGAGCCAGCTTCTGATTGAAAATCCGCTCAACCGCTACCTCATCAACTCGCCGATGCTGTCCGGCATGAAGGCCAACGAGGACGGCTCACTCACGATTTACATCCAGAAAGACAGCCTAGGCGCGGACAAGGAGAGCAACTGGCTGCCCGCTCCCGACGGGACGATCTATCTGGTCATGCGCCTCTACTGGCCCAAGACCGAAGCGCCTTCCATCCTGCCTGCCGGCGAAGGCACCTGGAAGCCGCCCGGCATTGTCAGAGTGCGCTAACCATCGCTGCGGCTTGCGATCACGCGGGGCAGGGGGGCGTTTCCCTAGGAGCGTCGAAACCAGCGTTTCCATGAACTCCTTCGTTTCATTTGCCATGCAGCCCGCTTTAGGGAACGGTGCGCCTTCATGAAAATGCACCGCATCCTCGCCGAGGCCGCCTCCACCATCGCCAAGTCCGTCTTCCGCGAGCACAAGGTCCTCGACCACGAACTCGCCGCCGCCTTCGAGGAAAATCCGAAATGGGGCAAGCGCGACCGCAGCTTCATCGCCGAGACCGTTTTCGAAGTCGCCCGCTGGCGCCGCGCCCTGAGTTTCCTCGTCGATAGCGAGGAAACCACCGCCCTCTGCGCCGCGCAGTGGGTCCGCATGGGCTACGACATCCCCGAGTGGTGGGCCTACAACGGCAAAACCGCCGAGGAAATGAAAGCCCGCGAAGCCGGGCTCGCCTCGCAACCCCGCGCCGTCCGCGAGTCGATTCCCGACTGGCTCGACGCGCTCGGCTCGGCCGAACTCGGCGATGCCTGGGACGCCGAACTCGCCGCTCTCAACCAGCGCGCCTCCATTTTCCTCCGCGTCAACACCCTCCGCACCACCCGCCCGGAAGCCATCGCCTGGCTCGCCAGTTTCCACATCACCGCCACCGAAGTCCCCGGCCTGCCCGACGCCCTCGTCCTCGCCCCCGGCAAATCCCTGCCAAAATCCCTCCGCCTCGACGGCCGCGTGGAAATCCAGGACGCCGGATCGCAGATGATCGCCCCGCTCGTTGATCCCCAACCCGGCGAGCGCGTCATCGACGCCTGCTCCGGTGCCGGCGGCAAATCCCTGCATCTCGCCGCCCTCATGAAAGGCGACGGTCGCGTCTTCGGCATGGACATCGATTCGAAAAAACTCGTCGAACTCGAACGCCGCGCCAAACGCGCCAACGCCAACAAATGCGTGAAATCGAAGGAAATCACCGCCGCCACCACCACCGATTTCGCCGAAGTCGCCGACCGCTTGCTCATCGACGCGCCGTGTTCCGGCCTCGGCACCCTCAAGCGCCAGCCCGACCTCAAATGGCGTCTCAAGCCCGCCGCCATCGACCGCCTTCGCGGCATCCAGGCCGAGCTGTTGGAGAAATATCCCGCCATGCTCAAGCCCGGCGGACGCCTGGTTTACGCGACCTGCTCGATCCTGCCGTCGGAGAACCGCGCGGCCATTGACAAGTTGTTGGAAAAAGGCGGCTTCACGTTGCTGGAGGAAAGTCCGGTCTCGCCCGCCGCCACCGGCTACGACGGCTTTTACGCTGCCGCGCTGGTGAAAAACTTATGATCTAGCAACGTTTGAGAGGGAAGATTTTCACCTCCACCGGCGCGGCCACAAGCATCGACGGCGGTGACTCCGTCGGTTCGGGAAAACCGTCGAGCCGCAGCGGTTCGGTGGACCAGCGGGTGCAGTCGGCGGGTGCGATCTGATAGGGCGGGTGATGGACGCGACCGCAAAATAGTTGTTCCGCCGGGTTCGAGGAAAACAACAGGTAGCGCTCGACGAGGAACCATTCCAGAGAGCCGATTTCGGCCGGCCGGGTGATTTCGGGAATCGCGTAATCAAACTCCGCATCCAGCGCGCCGGGGGATTTCCTGCGGCTGGAATAACAGATGCGGCCGCCGGTTTTTTCACTCCACATCGCCGCATGCTCGTAAGGCAGGTGGAACGCGCGGCGGGCGATTTCCACGGCGACGGGTTGGTTGCAGTCCAGCGAGAAAAACCAGACGCCGGGATTTCCCTGCTCGTCGTGGACGTAAGTGCGCACGTTCAGCTCGTGGAACCACGACAGCCACGGCACCGGCGGCAGTCCGACCGGCCGGACGCGCTCCATGAAAAACGGCACCACCCCGAGCCAGGCCGTCCCGCCGTAGGTGTCGACATGCAGCCCCGCCGGCAACCGTGCGGCGATCAGCTCGGGATCGACCGGCCAGTGGAGAAATAACAGCCCGGCCCAGCGCTGCCGCATCACGGGAAACCCCGGTGGGTGTTCCCTCGCTGCGAGACGTTGTTCCTGGGTCGGTGCCATGGCGTAAACTGGACCGCGGAATTCATTCCGCCAGTGTGGAATTTCGTGTGCACCGATATTGTGGACATACGTCCCCAGTGCCCACGACCGTCGGTTTCCATCTTGCCTTGAGCGGCTTTTAGCCTAGTTTAAGCGGCAAATGACTGTTCTCGAAAAGTCGCGGTCGGTGTCGGCCGCTCCGCCGCAGTTGCAACAGGGCGATGTGCTGGCACGCACGGAATTCGAGCGTCGTTATGCCGCCATGCCCGGCTTGAAAAAGGCGGAACTCATCGAAGGAATCGTTTATATGGCCTCCCCAGTTCGCGCCGACGTCCATGGCATCCCTCACGTCCGCCTTGCCACATTACTTCAGGTTTACGCGACCAAGCACCCCGGCCTGATCGTTGCGGACAATGCCACCGTCCGGCTCGACACGCTCAACGAACCCCAGCCCGACCTCCTCTTGATGCGGACCGACGGCCAGGCGCATGTGGATTCCGACGGCTACGTCAGCGGTGCGCCGGATTTCGTCGCGGAAATCGCCGCCAGCACCGCTTCCTACGATCTCCATCAGAAAAAGCGCACCTACCTCCGCGCCGGAGTGCTGGAATATCTCGTCTGGCTTTCGGATGAGAACCGCCTGATCTGGTGGCAGCTGAAGGAGGATGAATTTGCCGAAATCCCGGCGGATGAGAGCGGCCTGCTCACCAGCGCGACTTTTCCTGGATTGGTGATCGATTCCCAAGCGCTGACATCCGGTGATCTCGCGGTGGCGCTGGCCCGACTCGGCTGAGGTGGATTCACGGCGAAATATTTCTTCTAAGAAACCGCCATTTGGCGTGTCATGGTCTTAGCCATGAAAATTCTGCCTTGGATCTGTCTCCTTGCGTATTTAGTCCCCCTCAAGCTGATGGCTCAAGACCCGGACGCCCTTCGCAAGGAACGCGACAAGCTCGCAGAGCGCGGGATGTGGCGGGATGCGGTGAGTTTCTATCAGGAAAAGCTGATGCCGGTTTCCGATGCGGGATCCGGGTCGGACCTTGCTCGCGCGACGGAGTCCTTGGGCCGGTTGAATGCGTGGGTGGAGTTCGACGGGCTGGTGGAGCGCGCGGTTTCCGCCCATCCTGACAATGCGTCGCTTCTCACCTCGGCGGCGGAAGTCTATGGACGAGCACCGCATGCCGGGCGGATCATCGCCGGGGAGTTCGAACGCGACGCTGGCCGTGGAAGGGGAGGATTTCGCGTTGAGGAGGATACGACAGCCTCATCGGGGCAATCAGTGAATACGGATTACCGGGACCACGTCCGTTCGCTCCAATTGCTGCGCGCGGCGGTGACCCGGCCTGCGGCATCGGTGGCGGAGGGGATCCTTGCATGGCGTGAAATGGCGGAGCTATTCATGCAGAACCCAGCGTGGAAATTGCAAACGCTCACGCCGCTGGAAGTCCTGCCAGACTGGGGCGAGCCCGGTCCGGAAGGCGGCACGGAGGGAGCGCCGTGGGCGAAGGATGGGCCGGTGCTTTACGAAGTTCCCGCATCGTGGGAGGTGGCGAAAAACGACGGCCAGCGCTGGCGTCTCGCGCTGGCGGAGCAAGCCCGGCTGAGTAAGGAAACGGATATGGCGGCGGTGATGATTTCCGAGCGGGCACGTTTTTCGCGCTCCCAATTCGGCACGGAAACTCTGTCGTCCTACGGCTGGTGGCGGCAGCAGGATCCTGATAGTGCGAAGGGGATTCTCGAAATGGACACCCTCGCCGAGGATGAATGCCTCGCAAAAACCTCGGACGGCGTGCGCCGGTTCAAGCTGCCTGCGGATCAGCATTTCATCGCACTCTATCGCTCGATTCTGGAGAACCGGCTGGTCGGAGCGACTGCGGGGGACGCACTGGTGGACGTCTTCCTCAATCGCCGCCAATACGACAAGGCCCGCGAGGTGCTGGAGCAAACCATCGCCAAACATGGCCCCGGCACCAACGACCAGCGCACGAAGCTCCTCAAACAAATCACCGGCAACTGGGGCCGCTTCGAATCCGCCGCGACCGTGCCCGCCGGCATGAAGCCGAAGCTGCCGCTGGTGTTCCGCAATGCCACTAACATCAAGCTCGCCGCGTCATCCGTGGACATGGATGCGGTGCTCAAGGACACCATCGCCTATCTGAAAAGCAATCCGGGCCAGCTCGACGGCGAGCGCGTGAATCCCTCATCGATCGCCAGCCGGCTTATCAAGTCCGACCCGTCAAAATACGTCGGCAAGTCTCCAATCCCATGGGAGACCAAGCTCGCGCCGCGAAATCAACACCGCGATACCCGCGCCGACCTCGAGGTGCCACTGGACAAGGCCGGCGCCTGGTGGATCAGCGGCACGATGGAGGGTGGGAACTCGTTTTACACGCTCGTCTGGATTGTCGATTCCGTGCTCGTCCAGAACGACGTGGGCGGCAAGAAACAATGGTGGGTGGCCGATGCCGCGAGCGGTGCGCCGGTGGCGGGTTCTGAAATCGAGTTCTTCGGCTATCGGACGACCTATCTGGAACGGAAGAATCCTCTCGGCCGGCGGATGGAGATAGGCACCAAGGCGTTCAACCGCACGACCGATGAAGATGGGAGAACCTTGCTCAAGCCCGGTGATTATGATGGTGATTTCCAATGGCTCGCCATCGCCCGCAAGGAGGGGCGTGCCACCGCGTTCTTCGGATTCCAGCCCTACCAGATCGAAGTTCCGCAGCTTGAAAACGGCAACCGTGATCTTGGCTACGCCATCTCGGACCGCCCGCTCTACAAACCCGGCGATACCGCGCACCTGAAATTCTATTTCCGCAATGTCGGCTACTTCGAGCCGGATGAGTCGAGATGGGCCAACCAAACCGGCAGGCTCATCCTCACCAACGGACGGGGTGAGGAGGCGATGAAGATCGAAAACCTCAAGACGGATTCGTTAGGTGCCGTGGAAAGTGAAGTGATCATTCCCAAGGACGCGGTGCTTGGAGCTTGGAGCGCGATTTTCCAGATCGGCGAGCGAATTTCCGCGTCGGTGAGCCTGCGCGTTGAGGAATACCGCAAGCCGGAATACGAGGTGAAGGTCGAGGCTCCCGATGAACCCGTGAAACTGGGAGACAAGTTTACGGCGACCGTCAAGGCGACCTATTTCCACGGCTCGCCGGTGAGGAATGCCAATGTCGAAATCATCGTGAAACGCAGTTCGATCAGTGAGCGCTGGTTCCCGGTCTGGCGCTGGGACTGGCTCTATGGCCCCGGCGCGTGGTGGAGCGGCAGCGAGGCGTCATGGCATCCAACGTGGAAGAACTGGGGCTGCATTCCGCCGCATCCGCCGTGGTGGCAGGGGAACCGCTGGACGCCGGATGAACTCGTGATGAAACGCAATGTGCCGATCGGTCCCGACGGCACCGCGAAGATCGAAATCGACACCGCGCCCGCCAAGCTGGTGCAGGGCGACATGGATGCGAAATACACCATCGAGGCCCGCGTGGTGGATGCTTCGCGTCGCGAGGAACGAGGCACCGGCTCGGTGATCGCCGCGCGCAAGCCGTTCGAAGTGGTGGTGTGGACGGACCGGGGATACGCCCGTGCCGGAGAACAGGTGGAAACGACGATTTCCGCCGCAACGTTGGCGGGGAAACCCGTTGTCGGCGCGAAAGGTAAACTCGTCATTTACAAACTAACCAGCGGAGAAAACGGCCGGATCGAGGAGATGGAAATTCAGTCCTTCCCGGTGGAGACCGATGCGCTGGGCGAGGTGAAACAACGTTTCGCCGCCCCGGTGACCGGCCAGTATCGTCTGGCTGCGATTCTCTCGTTCAAAGATGGTGAGCCTGCGGAAGGCGCGACGATTCTCAACGTCCAGGCTCCCGGCCGCGCCGATCCGGTGGACTGGAATTTCGGCCCACTCGAACTGGTGGCCGACAAGGCGACTTACTCCGCCGGCGAGACGGTGAAGCTCCGCGTGAACAGCGACAAGGCGAACGCCAACGTCTGGCTGTTCCTCCACATCGCAGGTTCCGCCGGTCGTGAGGCCCGCCGCATCCAGCTCGATGGCAAGAGCCTGGAAATCGATGTGCCGCTCGATCTGCGCGACATGCCGAACATGTTTATCGAGGGCGTCACGGTCTTTAACGCGGACGTGCATTCCGCCGTCCGGCAGATCTTGTTGCCGCCGGTTAGCAAGCTGATCGAAGTGACGCTGGAACCCGCGAAGACGCGGGTGAAACCGCGCGAAAACTCATCCCTGCGCGTGAC
>JBEDKU010000279.1:0-3810 GCA_041172045.1 Verrucomicrobiota bacterium
TTCAAGGCGGTCGACGGTTTCAACTTCTATCTCTCGCAAAACCACGTGCACGTCATCATCGGTCCTAACGGAGCCGGCAAGACCACCGTGCTCGACCTGATCTGCGGCAAGACGCTCGCCACCAGCGGCAGCATCAAGTTCAAGGGCAAGGAACTCCGCGGCGTCCGGGAATACCGGATTGTCCGGGCCGGCATCGGCCGGAAGTTCCAGAACCCGTCGATTTACGAAAACCTCACCGTTTTCGAGAACCTCGAGCTCTCCCAACCCACTGGCCGCGGCGTCATCGGTTGCCTGATGTTCCGCCGCACTCCGGCGATTCAGAAACAATGCGAGGACGTGGCCGAACAGATCGGACTGTCCGACAGGCTGGATACGGAAGCGGGCATCCTCAGCCACGGCCAGAAGCAGTGGCTGGAAATCGGCATGCTGCTGATGCAGGACCCGGAGGTCATCATGCTCGACGAACCCGTCGCCGGCATGAGCGTGCGCGAGCGCACCGAGACCGCCACGCTCATCCGCAAGATTTCCAAGGACCGCTCGGTCATCGTCATCGAACACGACATGGAGTTCGTCCGGGAAATCGCCGACCGCGTCACCGTCATGCACCTCGGCAAGATCCTCGCGGAAGGCTCCATGGAAAAAGTCAGCCAGGATCCCAAAGTCATCGAAGTTTACATCGGACACTAACATCATGATCTCAGTCACCAACCTCCAGGTCTGTTACGGACAAAGCGTCGTCATCCCCGACATGAGCTTCAGCGCGCCGCAGGGCGAGATCCTCGGCATCATCGGCCGCAACGGCATGGGCAAGAGCACGCTCTTCCGCTCGCTCATCGGCATGATCCCGACCCGCTCCGGCAAGATCACCCTCAACGGCAAGGAAATCACCAACCAACCATCCCACCGCCGGGTCGCCCAGGGCGTGGCCTTCGTCCCCCAAGGCCGGATGATTTTTCCCTATCTCACGGTGTATGAAAACCTCATCTCCGGTGTCGCGGGAAAAGTCAGCTACGACTCGGTCGAGGAGATCTACGCGCTCTTCCCCGTGCTCCGGGAAATGCGCAAGCGCAAGGGCGGCAATCTATCCGGCGGTCAGCAGCAGCAGCTCGCCATCGGCCGCGCGCTGATGACCAACCCCAGCGTGCTTCTGCTCGACGAGCCGACCGAAGGCATCCAGCCATCCATCATCAAGGACATCTCCCGCAGCCTGCGCGAGATCCGGGATTTGAAAAAACTCACCATCGTCGTCAGCGAGCAGGTCCTCAGCTTCGTGCTCGATACCTGCGACAACATCATGGTCATCGATAAGGGCAAGTTCATCCGTGAAGACCGCCGGTCCGACGTGGATGCCGACCAGATCAAAGCCATGCTCGCCGTTTAACTACCAATTCATTTTCCACCACCAAACCTAACCAAACCATATGAAGACACTGATCAAAGTTGACCTCGACGCCACCCCGGAATCCCAGGACTACCTTCACAACCGCTGGCATCCGGATATCCCTATGGTCGCCATGGTGAATCCCGGCGACGAATTCCGCGTCGAGTGCATCGACTGGACCGGCGGCCAGATCAAAAACAACGACGACGCCACCGACATCGACGTGGTCGACCTCACCAAGGTCCACTATCTATCCGGACCCATCGGCGTCCACGGCGCGGAGCCGGGCGACCTGCTGGTGGTGGACATCCTCGACGTCGGCGTGCTCGACAAATACCAGTGGGGCTTCACCGGCCTTTTCGCCAAAACCAACGGCGGCGGCTTCCTCACCGACCACTATCCGGACGCCCGCAAGGCCTGTTGGGATTTCCACGGCATCTACACCTCGTCCCGCCACATCCCCAACGTCGAGTTCGCCGGCATCATGCATCCGGGCCTCATCGGCTGCCTGCCGTCCAAGGAAATGCTCAACACCTGGAACACCCGGGAAAAGGAACTCTTCGACACCGATCCCGAGCGCGTCCCGCCGCTTTGCGCGCTGCCCTCCGCTCCCACCGCCCACATGGGCCGCATGACCGGTGCCGCCCGCGACGCCGCTGCCGCGGAAGGTGCCCGCACCGTGCCGCCGCGCGAACACGGTGGCAACTGCGACATCAAGAACCTCACCAAGGGTTCCAAGGTCTATTTCCCGGTCTATGTGAAAGACGGCGGCCTCTCGATGGGCGACATCCACTTCAGCCAGGGCGACGGCGAGATCACCTTCTGCGGCGCCATCGAAATGGCCGGCTACCTCGACATCCGCGTCAGCGTGCTCAAGGGCGGCATGGAGAAATACGCCATCCGCAACCCGCTATTCATTCCGAGCCCGCTCACCCCGGAATACAAGCGCCACATCATTTTCGAAGGCATCTCCGTGGATGAGGCCGGCAAACAACATTACCTCGATCCGTTCGTCTCCTACAAGATGGCCTGCCTCAACGCCATCGAGTACATGAAGAAATTCGGTTACACCGGCGAGCAGGCCTACGCCATCCTCGGCACCGCCCCGGTGGAAGGCCACATCAGCGGCATCGTCGATATTCCCAACGCCTGCGCCACGCTTTGGCTGCCGACGGAGATCTTCGACTTCGACATCATGCCGAACGCCAACGGCCCGATCAAGAGCGTCACGCCGGGATTCGACCTCGCCATAGTGTTATAACAATCCAGCGCCATGCCCGTTTACGACTTCTCCTGCCCCGAGTGCGGCGACTTCCGCGCGCTTCTCACCATTGACGAGCGCAACGACCCGACGCCGTGCCCCGAGTGCTCGCGCGTCGGCCAGCGGCTCATCCTCGCGCCCAACCTCGCGTTGATGAGTCCGGTCAAACGCAAGGCCCACGCGGTGAATGAAAAAAGCCGTCACGAACCGCGCATCAGCAACGCCCACTCCTGTGGCAGCGGCTGCGGATGCGGCACCACCGGCACCAAGATCCGTCCCACACGGACCAAGGAGACCAAGCTCGGCGTGCTAAACTCTCAGAAGCCCAGCGCCCGGCCATGGATGCTGGGCCACTGAGATCAATCGCTGATAGAACCTATCCGCCCGGATTCGAATAACAACTGTCCGGAGTGCGAACTCCGGACAGTTTTCTATTTTCCCAAGCCCCCTCTCTCGGCCGCGTCACGCCCGCGAGTCCAACACAAAGCGGGTCAGTCCCTCCACCGTGCAATGCGCCTCCACCGGATGGCGCAGCGGCAGGTTTCCGATGATGCGGTAAACATTGCGCCGGCCCCGCCGCTCCCGTTCCAGCACGCCGCCGGCTTCCAGCTCCGCGATGATTTTCTGAACCGCGCGCTCGGTGATGCCCACCGCCGTGACGACGTCGCGAAGACGCATTTCCGGATCGGCCGCCAGACACAGCAGGACGTGCGCGTGATTGGTGAAGAAAGTCCAGCCCGCGGCGTCCGGGCGTGATGGGGCGGTTTTTTTCATTTTCAGGGTTGACGTTGAAACACGTGATGAAATACACGAATTGCAGTTCGCGCTTCAGAATTCAGGTAATTGAACACCGGGATCGCGAAACCTGCAAGCACCACTCCATCATGGAACTCATCCAATCCCTCGCCGCCAGCCTGCTTTCCCCCATGGTCCTTGCCTTCGCGCTCGGCATCTTCGCCGCTCTGATCAAAAGCGACCTGAAATTTCCCGACGAGCTCTACACCGCGCTCACCATCTATCTGCTTTTTGCCATCGGGCTCAAGGGCGGCATGAAGCTGGAAGGCGTCAGCCTCAGCGTCGTCGGCTGGCCGCTGCTCTGCGCCATCGGCCTGAGCTGCGCGATTCCGGTGTGGAGCTTTTTCATCCTCAAGGGCTTCGTCCGCCTCGA
>JBEDKU010000280.1:0-12992 GCA_041172045.1 Verrucomicrobiota bacterium
AGTCGTTCGGTTCCGATCGCTGAGGAGTAATAGAGCATCTTGCCGCGGAGTGCGTGGGGATTGTGGCGGAACACTTCCCGCTGGCTGGCGGCGGCGCCGACCTCGCTTTCGATGCCAAGAAGCACCGGGATGTCCTGGAAGGAGTGGAGCCCGTCCGAGATGAAAAACGGCACGACGATGACGTTGGGCGTTTGCGACATTTTGTCCCACTCGGCGATGAACGGCTGCTCTTCCATGTAGGCGTCGAGAACGGCAGCGTAGCCCGCGCCGGAGGCGGCGATCAGGTCGGCTTGGTCGCGGATGGCCTTGGTGGAGTTCTGGTTCAGTCCGGTGCCGTGGCCGGTAATGATCAGCGTGGTCTCGGCCGGGTCGATGCCGGGAGCGACTTCCTTGGCCCGCTTCAGGATGAGGTCGGTCATCGAACGATGCACGCCGACCGGCAGGCAGTAATGGAAGGTTTTCCCTCGGACGAAGGTGGTCGGGCCGGTGAGCTGGAGCTCGCGGGGAATCACGTCCTGGGTGAAATAACCCTCGCTGATGAAATCCGGAACCACGTAAACCTCGTCCGCATCGATCTGGTAAAACGCCTCGCGCATCGACGGTTCCTCTTTCCAGAAGCAGCAATGCACCTCCGCAAACAGGCCGCGGCTGCGGATTTCATCGGCGTGTTCGAAGTAGGGCGTGGAGGAATCCGGATTCTCGGTGGATCCGTGACCGACGATAAGAAGGGCGCTGTTTGGTTTGGCCGCGATGGACATGCGGCGAAGTTGGCAAGGGATGACCGGAATGCAAGGCACGGGACGATTTGAGTTTCCAGTTTCCGGCAATCGGGAAAAGATTGGCGGCGGATGGTGGTGTTTGGGAAATTGTGGCTTTGGATGGATCCGGTCTTGCGACCGGGGCCGGAGGCGATGGCGGTGGACGAGTGGCTGCTGGAGACGGCGGGAATGCCGGTGCTGCGGGTCTACGGCTGGGCCGGCGACTGGGCGAGTGTGGGGTATTTCGGAAACATCGTGGACGCTCGGTCGGCATTTCCCGGGGTGAAGCTCGTCCGCCGCTGGACGGGCGGCGGGATGGTGGATCATCGGGCGGACTGGACTTACACGCTGGTAGCGCCCCAAGGCGAACCGTTGGCGGGTTGGCGCGGGGCGGAAAGTTATCGGTGCATCCATGCGGCGCTCTCTGAGACCTTGGTCGCCGGAGGAATCGCGGCGCGGGTGAGCGGCGGCGACGATGAAACCGGGGCGGCGCTGTGTTTTGAAAATCCCGTGCATCACGATCTGCTTGGCGCGGATGGAAAAAAGCTCGCCGGTGCGGGACAACGCCGGTCACGACAGGGCCTGTTGCACCAAGGATCGGTAGCGGCGTCTTGCGGCGATGCGATTTCCAGGTTACGCGCTGAGAATTTCGCGGCGCGGCTGTCGGGTGGCTGGGAGAACTTTCCATTCGTGCCGGACCCGCACGATCTGGCCCGGCGGAGCGAGGCCCGCTATGCCCGCGAGGAATGGACGGATCGCCGGTAAGCCAACGGTCCCGTCACTTGAGCGGCGGGCGCTCTGGCTCGGGAATCACTTTGGAGTGAAAATCGGCGGACTCACCGTGGATCGACCAGAATTGATAGAGATCGGGTAGGGGTGTGGTCAGGCTTAGCTTGCCATCGCGTTCCAGACGGCGGAGGACCACGCGGAGGATGGCGAAGGCCATGCTGCCGAGTTCGTCGTCGTCGCGGTTGCGGTGGATGCGCTGGACCAGGTCGGTCTGGGCGATCCGGTGGAGTTTTCCAGAACTCGCGAGGTCGATGAGATGGGCGATTTCCACGCCGTAGCCGACGGGAAAGGCCAACGATTCGAGCGTGCCGCGGCGCGCGGCGTATTCGCCGGACAGCGGTTGCAGGATGAACCCCAGTTCCGGATAGAAGAGCGAGATGAGCGGGCGGACGAGGATTTCCGAGACACGGCCGCCGCCGGTGGAGTGGAACTCGTCGCCGTAGGCGAGCGGCCGCTCGTAGTAGGCCTTCACGTAGTCGATCTCCGGGTCCATCAGCAGCGGCCCGACGAGTCCCGTGATGAATCCCGGGTGGAAGCTGGAAATGTCGCCATCGACATAACAGATCAGATCGCCGCTGGCGACGTGCAGCGCCTTCCAAAGGTTTTCGCCTTTTCCGAGGTGGTTTTCGCCGCCGGGCGGGATTTCAGACGATTGATAGACGCGGGCGCCCGCCGCCGCCGCGATCTCGCGGGTGGCGTCGGTGGAATTGGAATCGATGACGAGGATTTCATCGACGAGTCCGTGGTTCGCGAGCGCATCGCGGATGGTGGAAACAATCGGGCCGATGGTATCCGCCTCGTTGAGCGTGGGGATGCAGACGGAGACGCGCTGGGATTTTTTCAGGGCGACCAACGCGTTCACATCGGCGAACTGCCTGTGGTGAAATCGGTGC
The DNA here is from genome assembly GCA_041172045.1 of Verrucomicrobiota bacterium. GTDB lineage: Bacteria > Verrucomicrobiota > Verrucomicrobiia > Verrucomicrobiales > Akkermansiaceae > Luteolibacter. The sequence continues at coordinate 2,441 of JBEDKU010000280.1, forward strand.
ATCGGCTCAAACGATCATGTCCCGCGTGACGTGATACCTGGCGGCGCAGCGGGGACACTGGATGCTGATGGTCTCCGCGTCGCCGAATAGGTCGTCGAGCCGGTCCCTCCAGCCGCCGAGGATGGGCAGGATTTTGTCGAGGGTGCAGCCGCAGTTGAACCGGAACTTCCGGGATTCGAGCAGGGTGGTTTCCTCGGTTTCGGAAATTTTTCCGACGGCGGCGGCGTCGAGCGAGTTTAGCCATTCGAGGTCGCAATCCGGCTGGGCGGCGACGATGGCGAAGTTTTCATCCTCCAGCCGGAAGGCACGGGCCGGGCGCTGCTCGGACTGGTCGTAATACTGGGAGAGCCAGACGATCGGGTCCTTGCCCTGGATTTCCAAGGTGGTGAGCCGCGGCTTGCTGTTCTCCACGGTGGTCGTCTGGGCGTAGAACAGATTTCGATCGGGCTCGCGCACGTCTTCGGTGAAGATCCGGCCGGTGATGGATTCCTCGAACGAGCTGCCGGTGACAAACAGATTGATGCGCGGTGCCCGCAGGTTCGCGGTCCAGGCGATGGTTTCCGCCCATGGGCGGGCGACGAGGTGCAGCGCGAGCATCGCCAGCGTGTCCTTGAGCATCTGGTCGAGTTCGGCCGGCGGACGGATGCCGTGCTGCATCAGGTGCAGGTAGTAATCCGTGTAAATCGGCGTGAACTGCCCGCGCAGCAGCAGCGCGTTGCGATGCCGGACGAAGATCGAATCGATGGTGGTGAATTCTTCGGGAGTTTCCATGGGACGCAAAGAGAAGAACACAGCGGCGAAAGTCACGCCACACGGAAACGCGCGGCAGCTCACATCGGCGGGTGGGTTCCCGATTGGTGCAGCAGGGGATCCGGTCCGTTTTGCCGGTCAACAAGTGGAAATGTTCGGGAGGGATTAGCCGCTTCGAGCGGCTAACATATTTCATGCCGCCGGGTTTGCCGGGGGCATCCGACTCAAGGATCAAAACCACCTTCCTTGATCTCCAGTCGCCAAAATCGCTGTGGCCCGCCCCCCCCGTTGGCATGGGTGATCTGTTGCGCCGCGCCGTTGCCGCTGATGGTTTTGATTTGCTGCCAGCCGCCTTCTGTAAGATCTGTCCCGCTCCAGAGGCGGTAACCCCAGCCGGGTTGCGTGGGGAAGGAAATGATGGCGTTCATCCTGTCTTCGGAGAATGTGAGTTGGGGGTCCGGATGATGCGCGAAATACGCCGCCGCATCCCATTCCAGCACGCTGATGGCCGCTGCGGAGTTTCCCGCGGACGGATTCAGGTAGAAGATGTGCAGCTGGTTGTCCTGCTCCCAACGTTCCAGGTCCGGATTAGCGGCATCCATGGCTCCCACCGGATCGGTTGTCAGGTCAAACTGCGTCCACAGGAGGCGTTGCGGGTCGAGTGCCTTGGGCCGGGTATGCACCACCGTGAGCCCTCTTGGACCTTCGTTGTGGGTGTAAATGACCAGCAGTCGGTCATCCTTGTCGCAAACGATCACCGGCCTGCCCATGCGGCTCGTTCCCAACTGCGTCTCCCCAAACTTGGTCGCAGGTGCGTCAACCGTGCGTGTGGTGATCTGTCGTGTTTCCCAGGCGGTTTCGCCCGGAAATCCAACCATGTATTGTCGGCGGAAATCGTTTCTGCCGGTGCCGGGAGCCCACCAACTGGCCAGCACGGGCTGGTTGGAACGATCCACGCACATGCCGGCCTGATTGATCAGGCTTGAGCCTTCCGGGATGGAGAGCACTTTCTGGGCAATGGAGCCGGATTTGCCGTTTTCTCCCCGTTCGTTGATGGGCAGGACATAACTTGTCCCGTCGCCGCGCTTCCATGTGACGCCTTCGTCAGGCGACCAGGCGTAAGCGAAGTCATGGTTGGTTTGATAGCCGCTCTCGCCGGTTGGCGAGTCGCTGTTATAGCGCCACATCCAGACCATGTGGATGTTCCCGTTCGAGTCGATACAGGGTTTCTGCCAGTAGGCATTGTAGTTTGGAGTGAAGCCCGTGCCTTTGATGAACGCCAGTTGGCTCGTGCCGCTCAAGTGCACGTTGGACCACGTTTGGGAGGCGATCCGGTAGCGGTTCAGGAACAGGTCACCGTTGCCGGATCCGCCCTCGCGGAAGAAATAGAGCAGATCGCCATTGGGGAGGGGCAGGAATTGCGGGTAGGTGACATTGTTTTCCTTGCCGGTCATCGTGCCATCCGGGCCAAAGGCAATCCCATTGGCGCCGGTCACAGGTGCCAGGCTTCTGGCATAGTGGAAGGCGTCCGCATGCATGCCCCAGCTCAGATGCATGTGCCCGAGACCATCGATGCCGAACGAAATGCAGTCGTGTCCGTCCGTAATGTCGCCCGCGGTGAAACCGGTGCGGAACACCTCCCAAACATCGGAGCCCACCGTGCGGCGCGCCACCCACAGCTTGTCATTGGAGGGGCTGCCGGCATCGGTCTGGTGTCGACCGTAATAAGTCATGAACTGCTGGTTGCCCATGGTCATGAGCGAAGAGCGGATGAAGGATGCGGTATTGATGCCGCCGGACCGCGCGTATTCGCTGGTTGCCGGATTGCCGTCGTCCACCGGCACCCGACGCAATTTCCGATCGTCCGGATACGACGCCTCGTCCTTAGGGTCCGTGCCGGCCAGAAACTCATTGCGGTTGTTGGATCCGTCGGTATCGGAATCATCCGAACCCGAGGCCGCGAGCGAACCAAAGCGGGTCATCTCCCATGCGTCAGGCAGGCCATCCCCGTCCGTGTCGCCGGAATTGGAGTAGGTTTTGGCGGGATTCGTCCCCGCCGTTAGTTCGGTGGTAGTCGTAAAGCCGTCGCCGTCCGGATCGCCCGCGCCGGTCTGATCGAGCGAGCCGAAATACTGCATTTCCCGCGCGTCCGCCAGGGCGTCCGCATCGATGTCGGATGGAGTTGAAAGTTTCCGGGTGGGGTCGGACCCCACCTGGTATTCCATCAGATTGTCGTAGCCGTCCGCATCGGGGTCGGTGGTGGCGGTCTGGCTGAGATTGCCGAAGAAATGAAGCTCCCATTCATCCGGCAGTCCGTCCGGTTCGGGATCCACAACCGGCGTTCGCAGGATCTTCACCTCCGTATAACTGTTCCAGTGCGAAATTGAATTCCCGTGGCCGACGATGCGCAGGTAACGTGCGGGCGCGTCTGGAAAATCCAATATCTCGGGGGCAAGCGAGGTGCCGCTGCTGACCGCGCCCACCAGCGCATCCGTCCAGGTGACGCCGTCGTCGGAAAGCTGGACGTCGAAAGTGCTGGTACGCGTGTCGCCAACGTGGAACGCGATGTTGACCGATAAGACCTGGTCGACACGTCCGAGGTCGTAGGCGATCCACTCGCCGTCACCCAGCGCCGACCAATGGCTGCCCAAGTCGCCATCCAGCGTGTGCTCCGGAGGATGATAGTCCCCCGTCACATCCTGATAGCTGCTGGCCCCGAAAATCGAAATACCCCTGAAAATGAATTGATTCTTCTGCCGCGCCACGCTGCTCAATCGCACCTCGTCAATCAAACCCACCCAGTTCTGATCCGAGCCTCCGGCCGCGCGACCGTCGTTGCCAATCGTCCAGTCGGCACTGCCCGCTGGCAGGTCGTTTGTCATGGTCAGGCCCGCCAGCAGGTCGGCTTGTGTGCGGTCCGACTCGACCTTGGTCCAGTAGAACTTGAAATTGTCCGCCGTGTTTTCCAAGCCGTTATAGGTGACGGCGACGTGATACCAACCGTTGCTTGCGATGGCGTTGGGGCCGGACACCGGCAATCCGGCGGAGAGAGTTTGAATCGGAGAGCCGATGTTGATGAAAACGATTTTCGGGTTCGGATCGTTGGTGCCGGTCCACCCCAATTTGAATTGGAACAACCTCACCGTTTCCTCGGCATCCGCCGAGATGATCTGCATCGAGCGGCCTGTATCCGGCGCGACCGCAAGACTTGCCGGGTCGAAGTCCACGCGGAGCAGCGCCTCGATCGTGAACGCGCCGTCCGCCCCCGTGAAGTTCAAGGTCGAGTTGTCACCCGTGCCATTGACCAGCGGCAGGGGTCCAAGATACGCATCGCGTCCCGGGATCCCGTTCGGATTCGCGGCGAGGGTGGCACCGGGACCGGTGTCGTAGGTGCTCGCGGCCAAACCGAAGCCGGCGAATGACGGGGTGCCCAGCGTGGCGCCATCGCGGACCGCTGCCAGCGTGGTGCCGCCCACTGCGGCGGAACTCGTCGCGCCGGACGCCTCATCGAAGTGCCAGAGGATGCGGGTGTTGACGTCCGGAAGGTAGGGGGTCGGTTGCGCTAGTGTCGTTGAAACGGTTGCAAACAGTAGCAACAGGGAACCGCGTGATCGATCGAAATGAAGCGCCGTCGGGATCATGGGTTTGTCGGGTCTTCTGGTGGATTTTCGAACGCTTGACTCGATAGAGTCCTTGCGGATCAACATCAGGTGAATTCACCGGGTGGAGTTCTCGTCCGGGAAAAGGACTCGTGTCAGCGCGTCCCGCTTCATTGACAGATCCTTGTCGGCGCGCCCAGCACAAACCATCCAGTTCGCACCTATGCTCACAGAGCGGCGCGTCATGGATTTCAATTGGCTGCGGCGGATACGCCGCAGTGTAGGTGGCCGGGCCGGCGCTCCGTCCTTAGGCTCCGGGCAGTTCGATGAAGCCTTCGAGTTTGCGGATCCGCGTCGGGTGGCGCATTTTCCGGAGGGCTTTCGCCTCGATCTGGCGGATCCGTTCGCGGGTGACCTGGAACTGGCGGCCGACTTCCTCCAGCGTGCGGCTGTAGCCGTCCTTGAGGCCGAAGCGTTGTTCGAGAACCTCGCGCTCGCGTTCGGTCAAGGTGTCGAGCACGTCCTTGATCTTGTCCTTGAGCATCGAGAAACCGGCTTCTTCCATCGGGTTGTCGGCGGCTTTGTCTTCGATGAAGTCACCGAAGGAAGTGTCGTCGGAGTCGCCGACAGGCGCTTGCAGCGAAATCGGCTGCTGGGCCATTTTCAACACAGCCCTAACCCGTTCGACCGGCAAGTGGATTTCCTCGGCGATTTCTTCCGGCGACGGCTCGCGGCCGTATTCCTGGACGAGCTGTTTCTGCACGCGCATCAGCTTGTTGATCGTCTCGATCATGTGCACCGGAATCCGGATGGTCCGGGCCTGGTCGGCGATCGAGCGGGTGATCGCCTGGCGGATCCACCAGGTGGCGTAGGTGGAGAACTTGTAACCGCGGCGGTATTCGAATTTCTCGACCGCCTTCATCAGGCCCATGTTGCCTTCCTGGATCAGGTCGAGGAACGACAGGCCGCGGTTGGTGTATTTCTTGGCGATGGAAATAACGAGGCGGAGGTTGGCCTCGACCATCTCGGTCTTCGCCTTGAGCGCTTCCTTGAGCCAGTGGCGGAGCTGTTTGTTCGCTTCCTCGAAGGTCTCCTGGGTGTGCCAGGTGCGCTGTTGGATTTCGCGCAGCTTGGTGACGAATTCCTTGTCTTCCGGATCGGTCTGCAGCTTGCGGCCGTATTTCCAGAACTTCTGCATGTATTCGTCCACCTGCTCGCAGAAGTCTTCGACGACTTTCTGTTTGTAGTAGAAGCGGGTGAAAACGCGGTTCAGCGTCTGGATGTTCTTTTGGAACTCCTCCTCCAGCTTCTTCTTGCTGCGCGGGTTCTTGGCGGAAAGCTGGCGGAACAGGTCGTCGTTCTCGTGGTGAAGCTGCTTGAGCTGGTCGCAGAGTTTCGGCAGGCCCTTCATGTAGCGCTCGCGGGATTCGATCTTCTTGTCGAGGATCACCCGGTCGAAGCGCTCCTTGCCCTTGTTGAGCTTGTCGGCGAGTTCCAGATAGGAATCGGTGACGAAACCAAACAGATGGAGGTGCTTGGCGACTTCGATCTCCGCGTCTTCGATGCGTTTGGAAATTTCCACTTCCTGCTCGCGGGTGAGCAGCGGAACCTGGCCCATCTGTTTGAGATACATCCGGACCGGGTCGTCGAGGATGTCGAGCTTCTGATCGGCCTTGACGTCTTCCTCGTCGCCGTCGCCTTCGTCGCGCTTCTTGTCCTTGTAGCGGTCGACTTCGGAGGCATCGATGATATCGAACTCCATGTTGCGGAGACGCTCCATGATGGCCTCGACGTCGTCGGGATCGACCAGGTCGTTGGGCAGGATTTCGTTGATGTCGTCGTAGGTCAGGTAGTCCTGCTCCTTGGCGAGCTTGATGAGTTCGCGGATTTTCTCCTGGATTTCCGGAGTGTCGATCCGGCGCTTGGGCTCGGAGGATTTGGCGGCGGGCTTGGCCTCGACGACGGGCGCCTTGACGTCCTTTTTCGCCTTCGCCGGTTCCGGAGATGCGGTCTTCTCGGCAGGTTTTGCCTTGGCTTCAGGGGTAGGTTTCGCCGGGGGCTTGACGGCGGGTTTCGGGGCCGCCTTGACCTCGGGTTTCGGCGCTGGCTTGACGACGGGTTTCGCGACCACCTTGGGCGGCGGGACGTTGACGAGCGGCTTTTCCTTTTTCTTCGCGACGACCGGGTCCGGCGCCTTGATTGGCTTCTTCGGCGAGGCCGCGTCCGGAACCTTGACCTGAGGTTTTACGGCGGGTTTTTTGGACGAAGATTTGGATGAAGACATGGAATAAAATGCGCTGGAGTCAAAAATCGGGAGACACCCCACCTAGTCTAGGGGCAATGCGAAAAATCGCAGGCGGGGCGGAATGAAGAGGCGAAGGGAGGGCAGGTCAAGACCTTTTTGCCGAATTGGATAGTAGGGAAATCCCCTGAATCGCGCGGCCGGCAGCGGTGCGCAAAGTCCGCCGACCGAGCTTTGGTGGATTTCCAGTTTCAAATCCGCCGGAAAGCATTTAGGTTCCGTCAGGAAACATGATCGTCATCACCCCACAAGCCGTTGAAGAACTGGGCAAGCTCTTGGAAAGCCGTGCGAAATCTCCTCGCGCCGGACTCCGTCTCGCCGTCCGCCGGGGCGGCTGCGCCGGCTGGCAGTATAAGATGAACGTGGCTGATCCGGAACCCGGCGACGAGGTTGTCGAATCCGGTGCGGCCCGCGTGATCGTCGCCGCCGACAGTCTGGACCGCTTGCGGGGCTGTGAGATCGACTATTCCAACGATCTGACGGACGCCGGATTCAAGATCCACAACCCGCAGGCCGCGCGGTCCTGTGGTTGCGGGACCTCGTTCGAGACCGTTGACGAGGTGCCGGGCGCCCACGCGGTCGCCGATGGCGAAGCCTGCGGAACCCACTAAATTCCGCATCCGTCGTGCCCCGCATTGTCGAAGAGCCACCCCCGAGACGGCCCGCCTACTTCTGGTGGCTGCTGGCCAACGCGCTGGCGCTTTGTTTCGCTGTCATCAGTTGGGCCGTCTGCCTGCACGTCTTCGGCAACCCGGAAATCCCGCGGAACTATCAAATCCTCGGCAAGCTCGGCCGCCTGCCGGTCCTCAAGCGCTACACCGTGCTCGACGTGCCCAACGGCAACGCCCTCGCCCCCAAGGAACTCTACAAACGCTACTTCGGCTACACCGAGGAGCAGCGCGTCCGCGTGAACTCGCTGCTGATGCGGAACTACCTGACGAACTTCGACCGGCCCCTGCTGCTCACCTACGTCGAGGGCGACTATCAGGTGGAAAAGGTCCGCAAGCTGGATTCCAAGGATTTCCTCGATCCCGGAATCGTCATCCGGGCGCAGGCGCTGGTGAAGCCCGACGACTTCACCAAGCCGATGCCCTACCCGGTGCTGATCGAATATGTGTTCCCCACGAACCAGACCAACGCCGCCGCCTCGTTCAAGCCGGGCGATATCCTGGGCGTGAAAAAAAGCCCGAACTGCGCGGCGGTGGTTCACGTTTCCCGAATCATCAACGACGACGAGCCGGCCCTGTTGCTGACGGTCATTCCCATCGCCTACGGATCCTATCAGCTCGGAGACACCGGCTCCTTCCAGATCGAGCCGCCGGCGGTGCTGCGACCGGCGCGGGGCTTTCCGGTGTTCAAGGATCCGAAGTTATAAAACGCAGGTCAGGGCATCGGGCCGTCCTTGATGAAGGATTTGGTGGCCAGGAGCTTGATGGGCAGCTTCACCTTGGTGGTTTCCGCGCCTTTGATGGTTTCCGAGGTGATGGTTCCTTTGAGTTCGAGCGCTTCGTCGAGCATGGTGTCCAAGTTCACGATCACTTCGCCGGTCAGGTCGACGGTCGCGTCGGACTCGGTGCCGTCGGGCCGGAAAACGGCGCCGCTGCTGCGGATCGTCAAGTCGATCACCGCGATCCGGCGCTTCTCGGAGTTGCGGACCTGGCGGAGTCTCATGGTGCCGATGGTTTTGGCCTGCGACAGGTCGCGCTCGACGACCATCCGGATCCATGCCGGATCGAATTCCCAGGAGTCGCCGACATTGAGCTCGCGGTCCGGATACCAGTCGCGTTTCAGATAGACCTTGAGCTCGTCGATCTCCGCCTGGACGCGGGCGAGGGGAAGCGAGCCGTCGAGTTCGAAACTCCAGTCGCCGGCGGGGGACTTGGACATGGAGAACATTTTGCCGACCAGCGGGCTGGTGTCGGTGGTCTTTTCCTCCTTGCCGTCGATCACGGTTTTCGAGGTGGTGGTGATTTTGGGCACTCTCACCATGCCGCGGCGCGTGCCGTCGGCTGCGGGTGCGCGGAAGGTCCAGACGAGTTCGCGCTCACGGGTGATGTCGATTTTCCCACTGCTGGACTTGCCAAGATAGGTCTTCTGGATGGTGCCGCCCTTGGTCTCGGAAAAGGTGACCAGCCGCACGCTCTCGCCAGGCTGCCCGCGGATCGGGCCGATGGTGATGCCGGCGGTGACGGAGGACAGCTGGGCGACAAGGGCGGCAATGCAGACAACGGGGAGGAAGCTTTTCATCTCCGCGAAGATTTCGGTTCGGCCGCGGCGGGTCAATTCGAATTCCCGACATTCGGATCCGGCGGCACTTCCCGGTGGACGGCCACCCATTTAACGGCGTTGGCGAGCAGGGTTTTGAATGCCGGATTGTCGTGGGCATCGGCGGCGTGGCCGAGGGTGATGCAGACGATGCGTGTTTTCGGATCCTTGACGACCCAGACGCTTGGATTGGCTGTTGGCTGGCCGTCGGGCGTGTTCTCCGCACAGACGTGGACTTTCGATCCGTCCGGGATTTGGATCCGATAGTTTTCGTCAGTGATCTTGAACGCCGCCGGAATCTTTGCTGTGACCGCGTGGCCTGTGTCGGTGATCGTCACCTCGAACTCGCCCTTGCCATGGCTGGGCGTGCGGCCGGCGACGAAGCGATCGTTGAAACCCTTCCACGGATGGGACCACGTGGCGGCATGCAGCAGGACGATGCCTTTTCCGGCATCGGCGAAGGCATGGAGGGCTTCTTGGAATGCGGGCTGACCGTATTGATCATGGTTTCCGCTGAAAACGAGGACGTCGGCCTGTGGGAGCAGGGCGAGGGTTTCGTCAAGGTTGGGTGTCGCGGCGACGTCGATGCCCCCGGTGGCCTTGAGGGTGACCGCATCCGTTCCGAGGAAAAACCGGGGGAAATCATGGGAGGTTCCGGCCCCGGCTAACAAGACGCGCAGCGGTTTGGCGGGCGTGCGTTCCGCGAATTTCTGGCCGGTGGCGTCGGTGGTTTTCGAGTCGGTGGGTCCGGCGAGGCAAAGGACCGGAGTGAACGCGATGGCGGCAAGGTGGGAGAGGGTTTTCATGGCTGTGGGTCTGTCATTTGCCGGCGGCGCGCAGTTCCCGCACGGTCCACGGGACGAACTTGCGCTTTTCCACCTCGGGCCGGAGTGCCTTGACCTCGGCGGGCGTGACGGGCTTTTCCTTGAGGTCGCCAAACGCGAATCTCACGAAGGTGGCGATCTCGGCGATTTCCGCATCCGCCACGTGGGCGTGTCCCGGCATGACGCCATTGAACTTCTGGCCGCCGATCTCGACGGGGCCGGAGAGGCCGCCGAGGATGATTCTCAGCATGGAATCACGGTCGCCCTTCAACCACTCCGAGCCTGCCAGCGGTGGGAATGTCTGCGGCACGCCGCGACCGTCCGCCTGATGGCACTCGATGCAGGCCTTCATGTAGAGATTTCGGCCGGCGATGAAGCGGTTAGGCACGTCCACCGGTGTCCGGTCGATTTCCGGCGGCGCGGCGAGGATCCGCTCGATGTGGCCGCGCAATCCGGCCGGCGCGGTGGTCGCGAATTTCACCAGCGCCTCACGATCCCCACTGGCGGCGATGCGGGAGACGACGGCGAGAATCTCCTTATCCTGCCAAGTTGTCGGCGTCCCTTCGCTGAATTTCGCCAGACCGGCTCCGAGGAGCGTGAGGCCTTGGCGGCGCATGGCGAGTCTGGACGCTTCTTGCAAGGTTCCGTCCATCAGCCTGTCGCTAGAAGCGAACTTCCACACGGCGGCGGAAATGGCCGCGTCCTGCGGCGCGAGGGCGGCGGTGGTGAGGACGTAGAGACATTCCCGCGGGCTTTCGGCTCTTTCAAGAAGCTCTGGCAGGGCGGCGACCACCGCCGGGTCGTTCGCAGCA
>JBEDKU010000281.1:0-13132 GCA_041172045.1 Verrucomicrobiota bacterium
TGCGCGCCGCCGAGCGAGTGGCCGTAGGAAATGAGGCGGGTGGTGTCGATGTCCGGGCGCTTGCGGGCGTAGGCGAAGGCGGCTTTCACGTCGTCGATCATGCCGCGACGCTCGGGGCTGCCGCCGGATTTCCCGAAGCCGCGGTAGTCGTAGATGATGACGTTGTAACTCGCTTCCGCGAGCCAGGCGCAAAAGCCGAGGTGGTGGCCGATCGAGCCGGCATTGCCATGGGAAAAAACGACGGTAGCCTTGGCGGATTTCGCGGGCTTGTTTTTCGCCGGGATGAACCAGCCGTGCAGCGAGGTGCCGTCGGCGGATTGGAAATCGACGCGCTCGAACTTCAGACCCCACGCGGCGGGCGTGGTCGGTTCGTCGTGGGTGGGGAAATAGAAGAGTTGGTTGCCGCCCTTGGTGCCGGCCATTTCCCGGGCGATTTTTGAAACGTCGCCGTTGGGGTCGTTGAGCAGCGCGCGGAGGTCATCCGCCGTCACCGGCGGCGGCGCGGCGTCCTGTGCGGAAGCGAGGGAAACCGCAGTGAGGTAAAGACCCAGGAAGCGTGCGTGCATGATCGCTTAATCGACACCCGGATCGGGATTTGTCGAGGGAAAGAACGCGATCAACCCGGAACCTTGTCCAAACCGAAGGCATCATGCACGGCGCGCGCGGCGTCTTCGATGCGCGGCTCGTCCACGGTCACGGCGATCTTGATTTCCGAGGTGGAAATCATGCCGATGTTGATGCCCGCGTCGCCGAGCGCCTTGAACATGGTGGCGGCGACGCCGGAGTGGGAACGCATGCCGATGCCGACGGCGGAGAGTTTCGCGATGCCGGCTTCGGTCTCGATCTTCGAGTTCGGCGCGAGCAGCGCGAGCACCGGCTTGAGCGCGGCCTGGGCCTTGCCGAGGTCGCTGGAGTGCATGGTGAACGAGTGGCGGGCGAAGCCGTCGTGAGCGATGTTGGAGACGATCATGTCGAGGTTGATCTCCGCGTCGCCGAGGGCGCCGAGGATGCGGCCGGACATGCCGGGTTCGTCGGGGATGCCGGTGAGGGTGACGCGCGCTTGCGAGCGCTCGATCGACACGCCGCGGATGACGACATTTTCCATATTGGGATGTTCTTCTAACACGAGGGTTCCAGGATTATCGTTGAGGGATGAGCGGACTTCGAAAACGACGCCGAATTTCTTGGCGAACTCGACCGAGCGGGACTGCATGACCTTCGAGCCGGACGAGGCCATTTCAAGCATCTCGTCGTAGGAAATTTCCGGCAGCTTGCGGGCGTTTTTCACCACGCGCGGGTCGCAGGTGTAAACGCCGTCCACGTCGGTGAGGATCTGGCAGACATCCGCCTTGAGCGCGGCGGCCACGGCGATGGCGGTGAGGTCCGAGCCACCACGGCCGAGCGTGTGGATCATGCCGTCCGGCGTGACACCTTGGAATCCGGCGACGACCAGCGATTTCCCGGCATCGAGGAAACTCTGCATCAGCGTGGGATCCATGTTCAGGATGCGGCCGCGGGTGTGGGAACCGGTGGTGTGGATGCCGGCCTGGCCGCCGGTGACGGAGGCGGCGTCCACGCCGAGTTCGTGCAGGGCGATGGCGAGCAGGGCGATGGATTGCTGCTCACCGGTGGCGAGTAGGACGTCGAGTTCGCGCTCGCTGGGATTTTCCGCGAGCTCCTTGGCCATTTTGATGAGGTTGTCGGTCATCCCGGACATGGCGGAGACCACGGCGACGACCTGGTTTCCCTCGTCACGGGTGCGTTTCATCCGCGCGGCGACATTGCGGATCCGGTCGAGCGAGCCGACGGAAGTGCCGCCGTATTTTTGAACGATGAGTGCCATGGGTGAAGCGGCCCGGAGTGAAGGGGAACTTGGCAAACTTGGCAAGAAATTGAATCGACCTGAAAATGGCGGCTTCACTCGACGGACTTGAGCCGCCGGAAAATCAGCAGGCTCACGAGGCTCGCGCCGATGGCGAGCAAGCCGAGCCGGTCGAAATTCAGCAGCCTGCCGTCCGCTCCCTTGACCACGATCTGGCTGCCGAGGGCGGCGGTGAGGCCGCAGGCGAGGTCGCGCGAGCAGCCGACGAGGCTCATGTAGGCGCCGCGCCTGTTGGACGGCACCGCCATGGAGATGGCCGCCTGGCCGGGGATGAAGCGGCCGTTGGCAAAGGCGAAGAACAGCGCCGCCAGCCCCAGCGTCTGCCACACCGGCAGCGGGCCGGCGGTGGTGAGCGCCCGGATGATCACGCACGCGGCGGCGACCAGGAACAGGTAGATGCGGAGTTTCCCATGCCGGTCGGCGAGCTTGCCGATCAGGGGCGCGGTGAAAATCGTCACCAGCCCGCCGGTCAGATAGATCAGGAACAGGCTGCTCTCCGGCAGCCCGACATTGCCGACCAGGTGGGGTGATAGAAACGGGATGATCGTGAAATGGCCGGCCACGATGGTGGCCATCAGGATCAGGCCGGTCCAGGCGTTGCGCGTTTGGATGAGCTCGAGGAAATCCCTGCCGGATCTGACCTTCCCGCCGGTGAGGTGGCCTTTGACCGGTGGCAGGATCCGGAACAGCCCGACCCACACCACTGCGGCGATGCCGGCGACGGCGAGAAACGGCGCTTCCCATTTCCACCACTGCGCGAGTTTCAACCCGAACGGCACGCCCAGCGCGGCGGCCACCGAGAAGGAGGTCATGATGATGCCCATGCCGCGCGCCCGCCGGTCCGGTGGCACGACGTCCGCGACGATGGCCATGGTTGTGGCCCCGCTGATTCCGCCGAACGCGCCGCAAATCGCGCGCGCCCAAAACAAGGTGGCGGCGCTGTCGGACAGTCCGCACGCCAGGGTGGCCAGGCCGAACCCCGCATAACAGAATAACAGGACCTTGCGCCGGTCGAAGCGGTCGGTGAAGGGCGCCGCCACCAGCCCGACGACCCCGGCGGTGATGGCGAACGACGAGATCAAGCCGCCGAATTCCTTCGGAGTGATCGCCAGGTCGCGCATGAGCTGCGGCCCCAGCGGCATCATGATCATGAAGTCCATGATCTGGGTGAACTGCACCGCCGCGAGCAGCAGCAGGAGTTTCCGCTCGGATAGAATCGGCTTGCTCAAGGTTTCAGGGTTGATGCGAGGGTGGTCTGGGGCGGTAGGTAATCGGAGCGACTCCCGGTCGCAACGAGATTCTCGACATTCGCGGGTGTTGGATGCTTCAGCAAGGCTCCTGCCGGGGATCTTATCCGCCGTGAAAAATTTCGCACGCCTCATGAATAAGCCGCACCGGAACCCGTCGAAAACCGCGTTACCAACTCACACGAAACCATGAAAAGCATCACCACCACCTTTGCAATCGCGGCCATGATCCTGCTCGGAATCACCCCGGAACTACAAGCCCGCGAGCACCATCATGAAAACCGCGTTTACATCAGCGGATACCGCTCATGCGGCACTCCGGTCTATTCGGAGCGGTATTTCATCGGCTACGACCGCTGCGGCAATCCGATGTGGGGAGTGCGTTCGATCCGGCAGCGGTACCGCCCGGTCGTCCGGGAGCGTTACGTCGCCCCCTGCCCGCCACCCCGCTACAGCTCGGGCCGCTATGTCGAGAGTGACCGGCGCTACGGTGACCGGTGGGATTCGGATCGGCGCGTGGTGATTCAAGGCTATTTCGGCCGTTGATTCCGGGGAAGCAAATCCTTGGCACTCCATGATTGTGCACGGACCGGAATCCTGATGGTTTTCTGCATCCAGAAGCGCACATGATATCCTGTTCCCGGCACCTCCTGTTGTTCGCCGTGTTGTTCGCCCCGGTTTCGGCGTTCGAGCTGATAGTGCCGCCACCGCCGGCGTATGAGATCCGGACCGAGCATGACGACAACGGCATCGGCAAGTTCTACATGGGGCGTGAAATCGCCCACGTCATGGGCCATCAGGCCGCGGACTGGTTGGAGCGGCCGCAGCGCGAGGACGAGGAGCGGACCGACCTGCTGATCGAAGCGCTGAAATTCCGCGAGGGCGAAGTGGTGGCCGACATCGGCTGCGGTTCCGGATTCATCAGCCGCAAGATCGCCCGCAAGATCGGCAAAACCGGCGTGATCTACGGCGTCGAAGTCCAACAGGAGATGCTCGATCTGCTGGTGAGACGCATGGCGCAGTTCAAGATCGACACGGTCAAGCCGGTGCTCGGCATCGCCACCGATCCGAAACTCCCGCCCGGCTCGTGCGACACCATGATCCTGGTCGATGTCTATCATGAGTTCGATTTCCCCTATGAAATGATTCACCGCATGATCGCCGGATTGAAGAAGGGCGGCCGGATTGTGATCGTGGAATATCGCAAGGAAGACCCCGCGGTTCCGATCAAGGAGGTCCACAAGATGAGCGAGGCGCAGGTCAAAAAGGAAATGACCGCGCACCCGGAGCTCGAATACGCCGAGACCATCGGGGTGCTGCCGAGGCAGCACATCATCGTTTTCAGGAAGAAGTGAAGGCCGTCGCGGTCATGATTTGAGCCACACGGATTTCAGATAGGGCTCGTCGGTGAAATCCTCCGGCATGGGTGAGTGCCTTGCGCCCATCGGGCGGTGGCTGGCGTTGCGGAGTTGTTTTTGGAAATCGTTGAGGCCGAGGTTGCGGCAGTTGGTGGAGCAGAGCAGCCAGCCGCCGGGAGTTAGGACGTCGGCGGCGAGGGCGGCGAGCTCGCCGAAGTTTTCCTCCACGCGGAAGACCTTGCCCTTTTCGTCGCGCGAGAAGGTCGGCGGATCGAGCACGATGCCGTCGAAGGTGCGGCCTTGTTTCGCGAAGCGGCGGAGCCAGTGGAAGGTGTCGCCCTTGCAGAAGTGGTGGGCGGCGGGATCGAGCGAGTTGTGGGTGAAATTCCGTTTCGCCCAGTCGAGGTAAGGTTGTGATAGATCGAGCGTGGTCGTCTCCGCGCCGGCCATGGCGGCGGCGACGGAAAACGCGCCGGTGTAGGCGAAGGTGTTGAGCAGGCGCAGGCCGGGTGCCATCAGGCGGCGGACCTCGGCGCGGTTGTCGCGCTGGTCGAGGAAGATGCCCTGCGAGTAGCCGGATTGGAACGAGATTTCCGAGGCGACGCCGTTTTCGAGAATGAGAAACGGCTCGCCGACTTCGGGTCCGGCGAGGTGTGAGGGAGATTCCTTCTGGTGCTGGTCGAGCCGCTTCCAATAACAGGATAAGCCTTGGTCGCGGAGCCATTCCCGGACTTGCGGCGCGAGCTGCGGGCCGGTGGTGGATACGAGCCAGCGGCCGGCGTAGGTCTCCAGAACCAGTCCGGGCAGGCCGTCGCCGCCGCCGTCGATGAGGCGGACGGCGTTGGTTTCCGGAGTGAGCAGGCGGGCGCGTTTGGCGACGGCTTTTTGGAGGAGATCGATCATGCAGGCGGCGCAAGGTTATGGGCCGGGTTTCCGCGCGGCGAGGCCGAAATTCCGCGGAGCGTGGCCGCTGAAGCCGCCGGATTTGCCCGCCCGCTGCCCGCAGGTTGGAAATGTGATCGCGTGGGTGATTTTGGCATCTTGACATCACTTTGATTGGCATCATTCCTGTTAAAAGCATCTCTCATGAGCCTCCGCATCCTCCACACCGCCGACAACCACATCGGCCTCTCCTTCAATCAATATCCGGAAGCCGCCCGGGAACGCCTGATCGAGGAACGCTTCGCCGCGCTCGAACGGTTGGTGACCGCTGCGAACGACCGCGAGGCGCACTTCATCGTGGTCGCCGGCGATCTGTTCGACAAAACCACCGTCACCAAGGCCCAGATCGAGCGGGCGGTGAAACTCCTCGCGAAATTCGAAGGCGAGGCGGTGCTGGTTCTCGCGGGCAATCACGATTTCTGTGAGGGTCCGGATAGCAAGCTCTGGAAGCAATTCCGTAGCGCCGCAGAAGGCAGCCGCGTGCTGGCCCTGACCGAACCGGTTACCACGGACTTCGAAAGCGACGACTATCGGGTCCGCTTCCACGCCTGCCCCTGCCCGAGCAAGCACGGCCAGCATCACACCATCGGCTGGGTGGCGGACGAGGATAAGTCTAACGGTATTCTGCATGTCGGCATCGCCCACGGCAATGTCGAGGGACTCGGGCTGGATGCCGACCAGCGCTATTTCAACATGGCCGACAGCGACTTCCGCGACGCCGGCCTTCACACCTGGTTGCTCGGGCACATCCACGTTCCCGCGCCGACGCCCGGCACCACTGGCAGGCCGCTTTATTTCATGCCCGGCATCCACACGCCGGACTCGGTGAAATGCAGCCATTCCGGCCACGCCTGGTGGATCGAAATGGAGGCGGATGGCACCTGCCGCCACGAGCAACTCACCACCGGCGGCATTCGGTTCATCCGGATGAACTCCGACCTGCACCATGCCAACGACATCCGCGAACTGCAGGCGAAGTGCGAATCCCTGGACGCGCCCAACACCATCCTCGACCTCCAACTCAGCGGACGCCTGCGCGAAGAGGAAATCGCCGATCTCAACGCCATGCTGGCTGCCATCGGCCCGGCGTTTCTGAATTTCTCACAGGATCGGAACATCGCCCCGGTGCTGGACGCCGCCGCCATCGCCAAACGGTTCCCTGAAGGAACCCTGCCGAGCGCCCTCCTGCAAGCGCTCCTCACTGACGAAGCCCACCCCGGCGACGCCCATCTGGCCTTCGACATCATCGAAACCCTTCAAAAACCATGAAGCTCCTCTCCATCCGCCTCCATCCCTTCGGCGGCACCGCTGACCGCACCTGCACGCTCCATGACGGCATCAACGTGCTCGAAGGTCCTAACGAGTTCGGCAAAAGCACCCTGAGCAACGCCCTCTGGCACGCGCTCTTCACGCCCACCAACCTTCCTCCCGCAAACCTGCGTAACACCCTGGGTCGCTGGTATCCCAAGCCTGGCGGCGACCACGCGCGGGTCGCCCTCCAGTTTCATGCCGACGGCCAATCCTGGACTCTCCAAAAAACCTGGGGTGTCGGTGCCGCGTCCAGCCTCCAGGCGGATGGTGCCGCCGGCATCGCCGATCCAGCCAAAGTCCAGACCCAGCTCATCACCTTGCTCAAGCGCAACGAAGCCACCTGGCGGTACGTGCTCTTCACCGGCCAGGCGCAACTCGCCGCCACCATCGAGCAACTGCGCGCCAATTCCGCAAAAGTGGATGAAGTGCAAAGCCTGCTCGCCGGCGCGGCCGCGATCCCCGGCGACATCCCGCCGGACAAACTCACCGCTGCTCTTGACGCCCGCATCACCCAGCATTTCGGCCGTTGGGAGATCGGATCTAACGCTCCCGAAAAAGGCCGCGGTATCGACAATCCCTGGGCCAACGGCGTGGGCCCTCTGTTGGAGGCTTACTATGCCGTGGCGAGAAGCCGCAGCAAACTGGACGATGTCATCCAGCACGAACAGGCCGTCGATGACATCAACGCGCAAATCCATCACGTCGCCGGCGACATGTCCGCCGATGACGCTTTCGTCCGCACCGGCCGCGGCCTCCGTGATGGATTGGGAAAACGCGCCGGGCTGGAGGAGAGGTGCCAACGCCTCGCCGGCGAACTGCGGGTCCTCAAGGACATCATGGTCGCCTGGCCCGGTGCCGCCCAGGTGATCCACGCCAAGGAAACCGAACTCACCGCCGTCACCCACGACCTCGAATCCGTCGATGCCGAACTCAAGAACGCCCGAAAACGCGGGCAGGCAGAGCAACTGCGAATCGCGCACGGACTCCTCGTCAAAGCCAAAGAAGAATGGCAGCGGTCCGCCGATCATCTCACGGATTCCAAAGCCGTCGCCCCCGAGCTGTTGACCGGATTGAAGCGCCTCGAAAAGGAAATCGACACGCTCCGCATCAACATCGCCGCCCAGAAACTCACCGCCAGGTTGGAGAGCGCCACCTCCCGCGCCGTCACCGTGCGACGAGGCGCCGGCGAGCCGGAAATCCTCACCCTCTCTCCATCCACGATCTGGGAAAACCAGGCCGACGGCATCTTCCGGCTGGAGTTCGAGAATCTCAAACTCAGCGTCGAAAGCGGCACCGGCGACGTGAACGCCCTCTTCACCGCCCTCGAAACCGCCCGGAATCGTCAGACGGAAATTCTCCAAACCCTCGGCCACGCAAGCCTCGCCGCAGCCCAACAGGCGGATGCCGGTCACCAGAAGCGCGTCACCGAAGAAATCACCCGGAAAGGTCTCTACCGTGCAGCCCTACAGGGACGCGGCCAGGAAGAATGGACGGCAGACATGATCGCTCTGGCCGACATCCCGGAAACCCGCTCCATCGAGGTTCTCGAAGTCGAGAAAACCCGCCTGCTAGGCCGCAAGGCGGCGCTTGATTTGGAGATCCGCCAAGAGCGGGAAAAGATCGGAAAATGGACGAGGGATCATCTCGATCTCGACTCACTCACCGACAAGATCCTCACCCAGACCGCCGGGTCCAACCAAGCCAAACAAGAACTCGCCGGCCTGCCCGAGCTGCCGGAAGGATTCGCCTCCATCTCCGCCTATCTGGAGTTGCTCAGTCAGAAAGAGCACATCCGCGAGCAGCGGGATCAGCGGCTCAAGGATTTGAAAATCGAGCAAGGCCGGCTCACTGGAGCCGCACCGCCTCACACCGCTGAGGAGCTCCGTGCCGATCTCGAAATCAAACAACGCGGATTCGAGCGCCAGCAGGCCGACGGCCAAGCCCTGTCGCGCATCCGGGCGAAATTGCAGGCCGTCATCGCCGACCGGGGCAACGACGATCCCATGCGGGGCCTCACCGCCGCCGTCTCGGACCATTTCAGAAACCTCACCGGCGGTCGCTATCAGGATGTCACCATGGACAACACCGCCCCCACCCGGGTCGGCGGCGCTCTCACGCTCGAGACCACGCTGCTTTCCCAAGGCACCCTCGGCTCACTCGCCCTCGCCACGCGCCTGGCTCTATCCGAACTCTACCTCAAGGGCATGGACGGCTTTTTCCTGCTGGACGACCCCTTCACCGACATGGACGCCTCCCGCCGCCGTGCCGCCGTCAAGGCCATCGGCACGTTCGCGGAAAATCACCAGGTGCTTTTCTTCACCTGCCACCCGGAACACGCCGGCGAAATGCAAAGTCTCGCGGGCGCGAAGAATTTCCAGATCAGTGAATGACCTTCCATGCGGACCAACGGCAGGCGTTGGCTTTTAGGTTTTTCCCTAAGCTGAATTCCGCGTTGCCCTTCGTCCTGTTCCCGCCGAATTGAGACCGAGTGCGCGCGTCTCCAAGCCCTTGGCCTCCGACGGCACGCTGCGTCCGCTGGCATCGACGATGCTCGCGTATGCGGCTGCGTCTCGCTCATTTGAAGAATCTTACGGCATTGACGCCATCGGACGGGAAGGATAGGCCACTGAAATCATGAAACCCTACAAACACTTTTTGGCGCTGATCGGGATCCTCTTGTCGATGGGGCACGTCACCGCGGCCGAGATAAAGAAGCCCCTCAAAATCTTTGTTCTCGCGGGTCAATCCAACATGCAGGGGCATGCCAAGGTCGAGACCCTCCAGGGCGTCGCCATGGACCCCCGAACCAAACCCATGTATGACGAAATGTGTGATGCCGACGGCAAACCCCGCGTTTTCAAAAATGTTTACATCAGCTACCTCTCTGAGACCGGTGGTTGGGGCAAAACCAACCCGGCCGAAGTGTCCGGCCCGCTGACCACCGGATTTGGCGCGCTTGGCAATGAGCCGAAAATCGGCCCGGAACTCACCTTCGGCCTCTACATGCACAAGCATCTCAACGAGCCGATCCTTCTCATCAAGACCGCGTGGGGAGGCAAGAGCCTCAACACCGATTTCCGCCCACCCGGTGCCGGACCATATGTCTGGAATGATCAGGTCAAAAACCTGACCGAGGAGAAGAAGCTGCAGAAAATCCAGGAAACCGGCGTTTACTACCGGTTGATGATCGACCACGTCAAAAAGGTTCTCGCGGATCCCGGCAAGGTGCATCCCGGCTACGACAAATCCGCCGGCTACGAACTGGCGGGTTTTGTCTGGTTCCAGGGATTCAACGATTACGTGGATCACAACACCTATCCGAACCGCGCCCGGCCCGATGGTTATCAAGCCTACAGCGACGTCTTCGCCCATTTCATCCGCGATGTCCGCAAGGAGCTCTCCGCCCCGGAAATGCCGTTTGTGATCGGCGTGCTGGGAGTGGATGGCGTGACCAGCCCGGAAATCGAAGCCGCCAAGCCCGCCCGCTATCGGGGAATCCTGCCCGCCTTCCACGCGGCGATGGCCCAGCCTGCGACGCTGCCCGAGTTCAAGGACAGTGTCATCGCCGTGCAGACCGCTCCGTATTGGGACGTCGAGCTGGACCGCATCGAGAAGCTGCGCTCGGCGGCCATCGGCAAGGCCAAACAGGAGGCCAAGGCGAAGAAGCTGGAGGCCAAAGAGTCGGGTGCCCTGGAGAAAAAATCCGCGGAAGAGGCGCTGACGGCGAAGGAGATCGATTACATGGCGAAGAACCGCTCCAACCAAGGTTACCACTACTATGGCTCCGCCAAGACTCTCGGCGGCATCGGCAAGGCGTTTGCCGATGCGTTGGCAGGGTGGTATCAGAAAAACGGATCCGCCCGCTGAGGATTCGCCAGGTGGGGGTCGTGCGGTCAGCCGCGCTCGGCGAGCGGCTTGTAGGTGCGGAGCGTCTCGCCGGTGTAGATCTGGCGCGGCCGGGAAATGCGGCTGTCCGGATCGTCCATGACTTCCTTGAAATTCGCGACCCAGCCGGGCATCCGGCCGATGGCGAACAACACGGTGAACATGTCCATCGGGATGCCGATGGCGCGCATGATGATGCCGCTGTAGAAATCGACGTTCGGATAGAGCCTGCGGGAGACGAAGTATTCGTCGTGAAGGGCGATTTCCTCGAGCTTCTTGGCGATGTCGAGCAGCGGATCCGAGACGTGGAGCTGGGCGAGCACCTTGTCGCACTGCTCCTTGATGATGACGGCGCGCGGGTCGAAATTCTTGTAAACGCGGTGGCCGAAGCCCATCAGCTTGCGGTTGCCGGTCTTGTTCTTCACCGCGGTGAGGAACTTGGTGCCGTCGTCGCCTTCCTTGTGGATTTCCTCGAGCATTTCGAGCACGGCTTGGTTCGCGCCGCCGTGAAGCGGGCCCCACAGGGCGCAGACGCCGGCGGAGGCGGAGGCGAAAAGATTGGCCTTGCTGGAGGCGACCATCCGCACGGTGGACGTGGAGCAGTTCTGCTCGTGGTCGGCGTGGAGCAGGAAAATCAGGTCGAGCGCGCGGACGATTTCCGGTTTGAGATCACAGTCCTCGCCGGGATAGGAGAACATCATGTGCAGGAAGTTCTCGGTGTATTTGAGGGTGGTTTTCGGATAGATCGAAGGCAGTCCGTGGGCCTTGCGATAGGAGAACGCGGCGATGGTGCGGACCTGGGAGATCAGGCGCGCGGCGTGGAAGGGGAACCGTTCTTCCCGCGCGTGGAGCAGGTTCGGATGGTAGGAGGACGCCGCGTTGATCATCGAGGAAAGGATCGCCATCGGGTGGGCGGTGGGCGGAAATCCTTCGAAATGGTGGCGCATGCCCTCATGGAGCATTTCGTTTTCCGTGAGCAGTCCGGAAAACTCGGTGAGCTGGGCGGAGGTGGGCAGTTCGCCGTAGATGAGCAGGTAGGCGGTCTCGACGAAGGTGCTTTTTTTCGCGAGCTCGGCGATGTCGTAGCCGCGGTATTGGAGAATGCCTTTTTCGCCGTCGATGAAGGTGATCGAACTCTTGCAGGCACCGGTGTTCCCATACGCCGGATCGAGGGTGATCGCGCCGGTTTTCGCCCGCAGCGTGCTGATGTCGATGCCGACTTCTCCTTCAGATCCAACAACTGTGGGCAGCACCAGAGGCTTGCCATCGATGATTAATTCCACTGTTCCATTCATGCGGCGGGATGCTACTCAGCTTTGATTCGGTAAGGCTAGCTTGCAATGCACTGAATTTTCATCCGGACCATTCCTGCTCAAGCTGTTGGCTTCCGTCAGCATGGACCGTGCCGCGAACGCGCGGATTTGCTCATTCGCCGGCGTCCGGGTAGGACCCGAGCAATTTGACGAGCGAGCAGTGCTTGCCGAGTTCGGCAAGGGCTTCGGCGACTTTCGGGTCGTCGCAATGGCCGGCGAGATCGACGTAGAAGATGTATTCCCAGTCCTTGCGCTTGGACGGGCGGGATTCGATTTTCGACAGGTTGATGTGGAATTGATCGAAGGCTTGAAGCGCCTTCACCAGCGAGCCGGGGCGGTCGTGGATGGCGAAAAGGATGGAAGTGCGGTCGTTGCCGGTGGGCGGGCAGGGTTTCTCGCCGATGACGAGGAAGCGCGTGGTGTTGGTGGCGCGGTCCTGGATGGATTCCTCGAGCAGCGTCAGCCCGTACATTTCCGCGGCGAGCGGGCCACCGAGGGCGGCGGCTCCATGCGCGGCCTGGTCGCGGGCGATTTGCGCGGCCTTGGTGGTGGAGGATACCTCGACGAGATCCGCTTCCGGGAAATTTTTCAGGATCCACGTCCGGCACTGCCCGAACACCTGCGGGTGCGAATAGAGCGTCTTGATTTCCGAGCGCGGGATGGACGCCATCAGGCCGTTTTCGATGCGGAGCAGGATCTGCGCGCAGATGTGCAGCGGCGAGTCCACGAACAAGTCCAGCGTGTGCGAGACCGCGCCTTCGGTGGAGTTTTCGATCGGCACGACGCCGTAGCTCACCGCGCGGCGGGCGACTTGGTCGAAGACATCCGAGAAATTCGGCTGTGCGGAGTAATTCACCGAGTGGCCGAATTTCTTGATCGCCGCCTGGTGCGTCCAGGTCCCTTCCGGGCCGAGGTAGGCGATGGTCAGATCGTCCTCCAGCGCGAGCGCGGCGGACATGATTTCCCGGTAAATGGCGCGGATGGATTTCTCTGGCAGGCGGCCGTGGTTCATCTCGATGAGCCGGCGGAGCAGCGCTTCCTCGCGCTCCGGGGCGTAGATTTGCAGGCCGTCGCGCTTTTTCACCACGCCCACCTCATGGACCAGTTCGGCGCGGCGGGAGAGGAGGTCGAGCAAGTCCTGATCGATGGTGTCGATCTGGCTGCGGATGTCGTCGAGATTCACAGGATAAATAG
>JBEDKU010000282.1:0-17044 GCA_041172045.1 Verrucomicrobiota bacterium
TTTTGGAGGACGCCTCGGTGAGGCGCTCCTCGCTATCCTCTCCGCCGGCACATTAACGCCGGAAGAGAAAACAAACATCGAACGCGAACTCCAACGACACAAAACTATGGCTGCAAAAAAAGCACCGACGAAAGCTGCCAAAAAGGCACCTGCAAAAAAAGCCGTGAAGAAAGTTGCCAAGAAAGCCCCGGCTAAAAAAGCCCCGGCCAAGAAGGCTGCGAAAAAAGCGGCAACCAAAGCCCCCGCCAAAAAGGCTCCTGCAAAAAAGGCAGCCAAAAAGGCGGCGAAGAAAGTCGCTAAAAGCGCCAAGAAGGTTGCTAAAAAAGCGGCCAAGAAGGTAGTGGCCAAGAAAGCCGCTCCTGCCAAAAAGGCAGCCGCGAAAAAAGCCGCTCCTGCGAAGAAAGCGGCCGCCAAGAAGGCTCCAGCCAAGAAGGCTGCTGCAAAAAAGACGGCTCCTGCCAAGAAAGCTGCCAAGAAGGCCGCGAAAAAAGCTGCCAAGAAGTAATTCAGAATCCCGCCGGGTGAAGCAGGTGTCGGGCTCTCGAGCCAAGCGCCTTTTCACTTCCGGTGCGGGATTTATCAACGGCGGGAGATCCTCGGATCTCCCGCCTCTTTTTTTACCTGAAAAAAGGGGTTGCATCCCATGCCGCGCCCGTCCTAGTTTCGCGCGCCCTTGAAGGGCGTCCGGATTGCGCGGTTAGCTCAGTGGTAGAGCACCTCCCTGACACGGAGGGGGTCACTGGTTCGAACCCAGTATCGCGCACCATTCTGATTCTTAGGCAGTTACGAATATGAGGTTCGAAAAACTGTCGTTTTGGCAACAAATTGGCAACATACGCAATGGCCTGACTTTGAGCGATTTGTAATTGCCTGGCGAAGTAATGAAGTAGCCTAAATCGTCTAAAAAATTCTGGTTCCGCCCGGGCGGTCCCGATACCGACATGCCGATAACGATCTCTGTTGTTAAGGTTGGAATGGAAGCGTTTCACCACCTCTGCCCCTGTGGAGCCTTGTCATTCTAATGACTCAAGAGCCGTCTAGAGTGTTGATGTTACAGCATACGACGCCATCGCCCCGAGGTCATTTTCAATTCGTGGATGCTGAGCACGCTGGTGATCGACGTAGTGTCCAATCGTGCTCAGCACCTTTTGGAAAAAGCGTCAGGACATCTTAGCGTCACTTAGCCACAGATCGGGTGAATCTCCGGCATCTTCAAGATGTTAGGTTTGAGGTTGGCGATGCGGAGATCAGTTTGCGCCGACAGACAGCACGCCGCAATACACCTTGCTGCTGAAGGCAGTGTTGTCGGCGTTGTCAGCGGCTATTTTCAGACTCTGCGCCAAATGGAGGCTCTCAGGGATGACAATCTACAAAATCAGCAGACCTCAAAGCCTCTCCATTCCCTCGGTTACAAGGGATTCGCCGCCGTCGAAGGGGTATGACAGCCCACCATGGCATCTCTGTTCCCTCCCCAGGGTCAGCCGCTCCATCGAACGTCCACATTCCCGGGATCGCCGCCACAATCCGCCTGCTACAAAAACTCCTGACGGAAGTAGAGGGCCTCCACAAAATCAGCCAGTGGAACAGCGGTCACTTTGCGGTCATCCAACTGAACCAGTCCTTCCGCGGCTAGGCGGGCGAGCACCTTGTTGCGCTCGGGGGCATCAAGGGACTGGGTGTGGCGTTGCAGCTCGCGGCGGGTGAGTGGTCCCTTGTCCCTCAGGTGGCGCATCAGGGCCAGCGCCTTGTCACGCGGGCAGCCCGGGTCGAAGCCGAGGCAGTGGTAGGCCAGGCTGGCGACGCTGATGACAATGCCACGGAACGCAATGGCGTGCAGCTTCATGAAGATTGCTACAATCTCCTCCGCAGGCGACCCAGGGGCGGCATGTCGGGCGATCCGTTCGCAGACCTCCTCCAGTTCATGGACGATCCGCAGCACGGAAAGTTCGTATCCGCCGGGGAGATGATGCAGCCGTTGTCGAAGGATTTTTTGATACCGTTGGCAATGTTCGATGGCTGGCAGATGAATGGGAGCGCTGACCTGCTGGTCGCCATGGACCGGGGAGTTTCGAAAGTTGTTGGTGAGCAGAGCGAGCTCGATCGGGTCGCTCACTGTCAGCGGCTTCTTGAGCACATGTGGCAGGAAGAACACGGGCAGGCCCAGATCCATGACACCGCAGACCAGGCTTTCATCCCATTCGGCCGGGGAAAGGGAGCCTGACACGGCGATGTTCTTCTTTGAGAGGTGCAGAGAGCTGTTCGGGCCGTACGGGTGCAGGAGCCTTTCGGGATGGTCGAGCAGGTCCTTGCGGAATGCCTCGCGGTCGGAGGGTTGGTCGAAGCGCAGCAGGATGTCGCCCGACCCGTTGGTAATCCACC
Source organism: Verrucomicrobiota bacterium (assembly GCA_041172045.1). Classification (GTDB taxonomy): domain Bacteria; phylum Verrucomicrobiota; class Verrucomicrobiia; order Verrucomicrobiales; family Akkermansiaceae; genus Luteolibacter. The sequence continues at coordinate 2,380 of JBEDKU010000282.1, forward strand.
CCATGTCATCGTTCCACATGCGGGTGTAGGGGCCGCTGCCATCTGATCCGAAGCCCGTTGTTTTGGCGTCACGAAACCGCGTCTCCAGCCTCCCGATGTGATCTTGGTTGTTGGCGGTGGTCTCGCCGAGATTCTCGCGCTCCCGGATACAATTCAACATAGCCAAAGGGGCGTTGGCGGGTGCGCCTCCAACATACGAGCCCGTGCCGCTTTTCGGCATCACCTTGTGTCCCATCCCAAGACCGTGACGATCAATGAATGCGTCAAGCGGATCAATCTCCGCTCCCCCGGCATTGATCAGAAGCAGGGATGGCAGCCGTGAAGTGACAGCCCTTCCGCCCATCTGCCAGAGGGTGAGCACCAACGACGTCACAAGCATGGTGTGGGTGGCCGGGTCGGACGAGTTGGCGTTGAGTAAATTCGTGAGCGGCTGAGGCCGGTAGGTTGCATTCATGTCATGCGACTTGGGTTAGTTGGACAGGGCGGCGGTGGTGTCGGCCGGTTCCACCCGCTGCCACCTGTTGTCGACGCGCGTCACCCGTCCCATGCCTTCAAGGGTGTTCAACAACTCAAGACACTGTGTGGTGGGGAGCTTGTGGCATTTACGGATGATGGCGCGGTGTTCGAGTGGGCCGTCCATGAGCTTGCAAAGGATTTTCTCCATCAGGTGCTGCTTGAGGTCGTCATCAGCCGAGTGGAGCATCGCGGCGCGGGCGTTGACCATGCGTTGGACGAGGAAGCGGGCGAGCGCTTCCACTTCATCGGTGAACCACACGAAATCGGCAGCGGTTTCCGTCGAGTTGATCAATCGAGATAACCCGAAAATGAGCGTCGCAAACAGGCTGCGTGCGGTTCCGCTGATGCCCGGACACTCCGACTCCTGCGTTTTCAGGAAACCCATCCACCGGGCCTGCGATTGGGGAAACTCGAATTGAATCATCGCGGGCGCGGTGGTCAGGCTATTGAGACGCTCGCCCCAAGCGGCTTTCATGGCGGCGTCATAACGCACGGCAAGGCGGTCGAGCGGGATGAGGGCTTTGTCTTCCACCGGTTTGCCCGGCTCGAGTCCAGCGTCTCCGTCCACCAACCACAGCAGGCGCGACAGCCACTTCGTACTTGGCGGGTCGGTTTTGACGGCCTTGCCGAGAGCGCTGGATGGATCCGTCATCATCACCGTCCCGCAGATGCTCGCCATGGTGGACCCCTTGATGATCCGGCCGTCCATGACGGTGGGGCAGATTTGTTCGAAGCGTGCGAAGTCCGCCGCGCTGGTCACTCCCACGTGCATCATCGGGCGTCCCAAGTGGCTGCGCTCCAATTGAGTTCCCAGCTCCTTGGATGTGATGCCGGTCACGAACACCACGGGCTGTGCGGCAAGGTCCTTGAAGGAGGGTTCGGGCGGCGTTTCGACAAGTTGGCTCCATGGTTCCGCAGCACCCTGTTTGTCATGCCAGGTCCATGGCTGGAAAAGCCTGTCAGGTATTGATTCCTGCACACTAGCCATGAAATCAACGGGCGAATCACTCACGGGCCATTTGGTTTTCTTGGGTTCTTCCTCGATGCTTTGGATTTTCTTGGAGAGCTGGGAGAGGAGGTTGTTTTGGCGGGAGGCCAGACCGGCCAGCACCTTCTCGGAGATCAGGCTGACACTGCGCGCCCTTGAGACGATGAGGCTGGTCCCTACGGCAATCGTCTCTCCGTCGCTGGTGACGAGGCCGCTTCCCGGGCGCTGGATGTTTGCCAGCGAGCAGGCCATGGTGGCGAGCAGGTTGGCTCCGGCGGCGGGGTCGCCTTCGCCCAAGCGCTTTATGCCGAAGCGGGTAAGCAGGTTTTGAAGATTGAACGTGCCGTTGGTGGTTGCGGATGACATGACCGTAAGGGTGCTGAAATTGATTGCTGTCAGCAGAACGCCGACGTTGGTAAAATTTTACCGCAGGCAATCAATGCGTACAATTTGTTAGTTTTTGTTTTTGTAACCCCTGGGGGAATCGCAGAAACGACATGGGATTTACTAAAAAGTATCAGGCTGCTACGCCTGTCCGAGCCGGACCAGCTAACCAATCCAAGCCAAAGCGGAGACCGGTGGGCAGGAGATCGAGGGGGTGCGGATGAAACCATTCTCTCTCTTTCCCATATCTCCCGATAGCGGAGTGTCGCCAGAGATTGTCCGTCAGATGGATTTTTCTCAATCCCCGGTGTAACCAAACCCGTCATTCCGCAAATGCGGAACCGCCGCAATCAAGTATGCGGCGGATGCTCTGAGCCAAGACAAGCTTGAGTTCAAGCCTGAAGAAAAAAAGTTAGAATATCTCATTAAACACCTGGCATGGGTTCCTGTATCTGTCACTGGCGGTTCGCCCCGTGCGCGACCACGCGGCGGAATGTCGAGTGTTATTGATGGGTCTGGATTCGTCCGGAAACCCTTCCGTGGGACCACCAGGTTCAGGACGGCGGCGGGGTGCTGGGCTTTTCGTTTTACAATTTAATGGACCGTCTACGCGTCAACGGTCCGGACGACGCATGGCAACGCTTGCGGCAGATCACCGAGTGGTTCTCGGAAGTCCAGGCGGCAGGCGGCTATCGAAAATTCTACGAGGCGGACCCCAAGCGCGGCACCTTGCAAGGCGGCGGGCCTCCCGGCGGCCTGGGCATGGACAAGGAGTTCATGGAATGCATGTTGCTGCCGCAGGTCATGTTGTATGGTTCTCTCGGATTTACTCCGCAACCGGATGGCTTCCGAATCGGGCCCCGCTTGCCAACGAGTTGGTCGTCCCTAACGGTCATTCGCATCGCGGTGCAAGATAGCGCCCTCGATATCACGGCACGGGCATGAGTGCTTGATGTGAACTACGGCAAAGATTCGACCGGACCGCTGCTCGTCTCGCTGGCCCCCTGCCAATGGCGATTCGTCATCAACGATGCGAACGGCCAATGCGCATGCGCGTCCACCGATCACTTGTTGAAGACCGGGACCGACACCATTTTCCTCACTCTCAAAACCGGCCAGCAGCCCAGGTATTCACGATAATGGGCAAAATCCATAGGAGAGGATGAAATGTATTTGCAGTTGGTTTGGTTTATTATCCCTGAAGGAGATCAGATGGAAACGCTGGCGTTTCGCGGAACTATGGATTTTGAAGGCGACAGCACGGCCTCGCGGTGAGATGGCTAGGGGCTGTTTTTCGAGAACGGCTACCGGGAGACTTCACTTGCCGTCTGGGTTCCAAAAAATGTTTTTGGAGCCTTTCAAGCTTGGATCGGAGTTGGTGTCAAGTTGCTCGATCTCCTTCATGGTGATTTCTCCCACGTGGCCGTCATAGTAGACGACGAGCGCCTTGCCTCCCTTATGCCGGTAGGCGATTTTGCCGTCCCCGGTTTTCCCCTCCACTGCGGCTAGCCCTTTCCACAGCGAACGCCCTCCGTAGGTAGCGACATCGCAGGTGCTGGTGATAAAGGCGCAGCTTCGTTCCGGTGAGACGGTCTGGCTCATTAACCACGCACGGATGTGGCCGGCGCTCCCATAGGGTGGCATGTCCGGGTCGTAATTGAAGCCCTCGTAATTGTAGCCGAAGTTTCCGAAGTAGGTATCATGAAGGGCTTTTTTCGCCCTTGTCACTATCGGATCCAGCAAGTTGAGGGGGACCGTGGGCCAGCCTACGGCTGTTTTGACCGGAACGCCACCGCCGTTCAGGTAGGTCAGGAGGTCTGTATTGAGGGACCAATATTGCCTGTTTCCATTAGAATCAAAGCCGTCAACCGGGACGTATCTCCCGCCGTGATCTGTCGCGTAGTTGGTGTTCGCGAGTTGGAGTTGGGAAATATTGCGGATGGCCACCGCTTTGTCGGCTACGCCCTTGAACTGACGAACTCCCATGATCGAAAGTGCTGCGAGGACGGCGATGATGGCGATTACGACGAGAAGCTCCGTCAAGGTGAACCCCATCGGTTGGGCGTATGGGCGATTGGCGAAACGATTGCCAAATCTGAATCGCTGGTTGGGGCGATGATCCAATGGATGGTTCATGGTATTTTCAGGAAAATCTGCTACATCGGGCGGTTACTTGGCTGGAGCTGGCGTCGCGGGCGGTGCCTCGACGAGCTTGCCGTTGATGACGACGTTTTTGTAGACTAGGTTCGCAATTTCGCCGCGTGAGAGCGGCGCGGGGTTCGTCAGTTTGACATCGAAATTCTCTAACGTGAAGTTGCCGATGGTATCGCCGAGGGTGCCGCGTTCGGCGTTGGGAAGATTGCCGCGGATTCCGCCGAAGAAACTCGCTGCGCCGGTGACGTTGCGGATGACGATATTGTCCAAAACGCGTGTCGGCGCTGATTGGCCCTTGAGATCGAAGTAATGCCACCACGGTGCGACATTGATGAGGTTGGCGTGGCCGGTGAGTTTGATTCCGTCAATCGTTATGTTAGAATAGTGCTGGGCGGTGTCGGGTCGCAGCTTCAGGGTGATGAGCCAGGCGCTGCCGGTGATGATGCAGTTGCGGACGGTGACGTTGCGGATGATGGTAGCCTCGCTGCCGCAGGTGACCAGGCCGTTGCCATTGCCGACTTCGCAGTCCTCGATAAGGATGTTTTCAACCGGCGGGCTGGCTTCCTCCTTGTTGGCGAGCGGACCCTTGCTGCCCTTGAGTGCGATGTTGTCATCGTTGTTGGAAATCTGGGTTTTCCGGATGACCACGTTCTGACAACTGTCCACGTCGATTCCGTCGGTGCTTGGGCTGCCGGCGGGGGCGTTGATGCGTAGTCCCTCGATGACGACCTCGCGGCAGTTGTAGAGATGGAGGTTCCAAAAGCCGGAGTCCTGGAAGGAAATGCCCTCGATCCGCACGTCGGTGCAATGGTCGACAAACATCAGGCGCGGGCGCGGGACATCGAGGTTTTTCGCGCCGGGCGCGTTGTGGAACGCCGCGTAGTAAATCGGGCCGTTACCGTTGAGCTGGCCCTTGCCGCCGACGCGGACGTGGTCCATCTGCGGGAAATTCACGAGCGCCGGCGTCCACTGAGGGAAATGACCTTCGATGCGTGTTTTCATCGTTGGATAGTCTGCGATGTTCGGCGAGCCGAGTAGCACCGCGCCTTCGTCGAGCCAGAGTTCGACGCCCCTCTTCATGAAGATCGAGCCGCTCATAAACGTGCCTTTCGGCACCACGATCAGTCCGCCGCCTTTAGTCGCCGCAGTATCAATCGCCCTTTGGATGGCGGCGGTGTTGAGCGTCTTCCCATCGGCGACCGCGCCGTAGTCAGAGATGTTGAAACGCTTGGTATTGAATACCGCCGGTGCGGCGGATGAGGCTAACGTCGGCTGGGCGGAGGCGGTAAGTGCCGCCGCGAGAGCGAGAGTGCAAACGAGATACAGGGCTTTCATGATACAAAAATGGTTTGTTGTTTGAGTTCCAAAGGGTAACCCTAAACCGGTGCAATAGGTAGCCTCCCATTGCTTCTGTTTTTAGCATTATTTTGCACTTTTCCATTTTTGATGGGGTTGAGTTAAACTTGCCACAGGTGGCTGCCTTCAAAGTTTTCGCCCCATGCTTGAGCTGCCGATTACCGGAACGCTTTGCCCAGCAGTTGGTCGAATTGAGGGCGGGCCGCTTCGTAGATGGTTTGGTGCCCAGCCGCAGTGGGGGGGTGGCCATCAGCAGTTTCAAATTGAATCGGCCCGAGGTCGATCAATTGGGTTTTTGGATGCTTGCTTCTGCTCAAGTAGATTTCCACGGCGGAGGTGACCTCCGCGCGGGATCTCCCGGATACGGGGACCATCACGAAAATCCGGGTGGTGGCACTGGTCCGCTCGCGCAGTTTGTGGAGTGCGGCGATCACGGTTTCCGCCTTCGGGGCTCCGTTTTCGCCGAGGTTGATGATGACAACGTAGGGGCAGGGTTGGAGTTTTCCATCGGTGAGGCGGGAGCGGGTGCTGGTGAGTTGATCGACGAGATCGGCGGCTTGGGGATTGTTTCCGCCGCCGGCCCAAGCGTATCCGCCAAAGGCGAGGCGGGATCCGGTGTAGCCGTAGTGATTGGCGAGCAAATAGCCGTAGCTAGCGCGGGCGTTGTCGGAGGCGGCCCAGCGGTCGTTGGGTGGGCGACCTTGTTTGGCGGCTTGGCGGCGGCATCGCCGGAAAGAATGGAGTCCCCGAGGTTCCGCCAGAGCAGCGCGGCGGGCGCGGCGATGATGCTGCATTTGGGATCGACGGTGAAGCCGGTGAGGGTCACGGCGTTGTTGGGGACATCGCCGCGGAAGCGGTCCTCGAATGGAGACATGCCCTTGATGAAGAGGTTGATGACGGGGTTGGCGACGGATTCTGATAAGGTTAGAGACGTCTCATCGGCAGCAAGTTGATGGGTTTGCAGCGGGCCATTGTTGACGCTCCAGGCGAGAATTGGAAATCGATTGGGGGAGGCGAAATTCATGCGGCTGGTGTCGAGATTGAGAACGACGCGCTTGGTCTCCATGAAGGCGAGCCTGACAGAAGCGCCGCAGACCGGAGTGTGGATGGCGTGGGGCGTGCAAATCCAATTGAGCGGGGAGATTCCGGCGAGGACCTGGGCATCATCGGCGGGAATCATGAGATTGGCCGTCGCCGGGCTCGAAGTGCCGTCGCCATTGGGGGCTTGATCCGGCCACAGCGGAACCCGCAAAGGATCGGCGATGGCGATACTGAACAACGAGACCAGCCAAACGACGGAACGGTGAAAATAAGCAAGCACGCCTCCGAAGCTGCCCGGGGTCTCTGGGAATACACGCAAAATTGATTTTCAATTGCCGCCAACATGTTCGAGCCTCGAACGGCCAACCAACGAATTGAATCACCTTGAGTAAACCCACCACCACACGTCTGCCGAAGTTGCTGAGTTACGCTTGCGGCGAGGGGGCAAACTCGCTGGTGATGAACGGAGTTTTCGCGTTTGCGCTGATTTATTATACCAAGGCACTGGGTTTGGATCCGTTCTGGGCAGGGATCGCGCTGTCGATTTCGATCTTTTCGGAAGCGATTGCCGGGCCGCTGATGGGGCACTTCAGCGATACGACCCGCAGCCGATGGGGCCGGCGGCATCCGTATTTGATTGGCGGTGGCCTGATGATGGTGCTCTGCGGCTACTTGATCTGGGCAGTGCCGCAATCGTTCCGTGGCCATCCGTGGGAGATCTTCTGGTATCTGCTAGTCATCAACCTCCTCCTGCAAACCGGGGTGACGATGTTTTTCGTTCCCTACATGGCCTTGGGATTTGAGCTCTGCACGGACGATCTCGGGAGGTCCCGACTGCAGGCCATTCGGCTGATTTTCAACCTGACCGTTAATTTCGCCGGGCCGGCCATGGCGTGGACATGGTTTTTCAAGGATCAGGGCAACCTTCGTGGCACCACGGTTGCGGCCAACTATCAGCACATGGGAACGACGTTCGCGCTGGCTTCTGCGGTCTTTGTCGTGATCCTCGTGGCCGGCACCTGGTCTTCAATTAAGGATACTCGTCAGTTAGTGAGTAAAGCCGACGGTCACTGGATCCGTGAATTTTACCGGGACCTGAGCCGAATTGTAGTCGATCCCAATCTCCGTTGGGTGATCGTGTTCATTTTTGCGACGTGCTTCGGCACCGCGTGGGTCAGCGCGTTGCAGATATTTGTTTACGATGATTTCATGAAAATTCCGGCGCATGAGAAAACGATCGCCCACGGCAGCACCATGGTGGGCATGGCGCTGGGCGCGTTTTTCTCGATGGGCTTGGCCAAGCGTTTCGACAAGAAATCCGCGGTGATTTTGGGTGGCCTCATCAGCGTCATGGGCAATGGAATGCTGGGACTGCTTTTCCTCACCGGGATCGTGCGACCGGGAGGAATTGTCGCGATAAGCGGGCATGACTTACCGCTTTCCTTGGGCATCTTCGTCGTTTTGTACGCCAGTTATTGGCTGGGAATTGGCATCATGTTGCCGAATGTCACGGCCATGGTGGCTGATGTGGCGGAGATTCATCAGTTGCGGACCGGGATCAAGAAGGAAGGCAGCTATTCCGCAGTTTTTAGTTTGAGTTCGCGATTGGCAGGTGCCATCGGACTGATGGCGGCGGGGTATGCCCTGCATTTCATCGGCTACCAAGTGCTGCCGCAGGGGGAGGCCGTGACTCAGAGTGAGCCGGCGATTTGGCGATTGGGACTGCTCACGTTTGTGGGCGGCACTCTGGTGTGCCTGCTGGCGCTGCTGGCAATCCGGAAACATTCGATTACGCGCGATCGTTTGGAAAAAATAAGCGCCACCGCCGGTCTTGAAAGCTAATTTTTCCCGGATGCTGCCTGGGTTGCTGGGAAAATCGGTTCTGAACCGCGCACCTGCAAAAAAATGCTAAGAAAAACTGCAATGGAGGGCTACCCCCTGAAACGGCTTTGCATCATACTGCGCTGTCGCAAATGGCCCCGTTATCGACCCATGACACGGGACACGGATGCCGATTGCTTGAATTGGTCCATAAAAACATAAAACTCATGATTACAAAATTACCCCGCCGGGCAAAGCTGTTCGAATTCATCACCGCAGCAACCTTGATGCTTGGTGCGGGCCGTGCTGGGGCCGATCCTGCTGCCAGAGAATTCGCGACACCCTCTGACAAGCCCGTCACCGTCGCCAGCTATTATTTCGGCAACTACCACCCCAACGACCCGCGCAACGAAAAGGAGAAGGGCAAGGGTTGGAGCGAATGGGAATTGGTTAAAGGTGCCAAACCCCGCTTCTCAGGCCATCAACAGCCCAATGTCCCGCTCTGGGGATATACGGATGAATCGGACCCGAAAGTCATGGAGCAAAAGATCGCCGCCGCTGCCGACCATGGCATCGATGCATTCATCTTCGATTGGTATTACTACAACGACGGTCCGTTCCTTGATCGCCCCATTGACGAGGCGTTCCTCAAGGCGAAGAATAACAGTCGGATCAAATTCGGCTTCATGTGGGCCAACCACGACTGGCTCGATCTGCACCCCTACAAAAAGGGCACGCCGCAGAAGCTCATGTATCCCGGAGCCGTCACGCCTGCGAATTTTGAGAAAATTTGCGACCACGTCATCAAAAATTATTTCTCCCATCCATCGTATTGGATGATTGACGGCAAGCCCTACTTCTCGTTCTACGACCTGAGCAAGTTGCTAGAAAGCTTCGGCTCGGTGGAGGCAACCCGTGCGGGGTTGGATAAATTCCGCACGAAAGTCAAAGCCGCCGGATTTCCGGATGTCCACTTGAACGCGGTGTGTTGGGGTGAGCCGATCCTGCCCAGCGAAAAAGTGCCGTTGGATTCCGCCAAGCTCGTGCGCGACCTAGGCTTTGACTCCGTTACCTCGTATGTATGGATTCACCATGTTGTTCTGCCCACCCAGAAGACTGACTATAATTATGTCCGCGATGGTTATTTCAAATACTGGGACCAAGCCAAGGACATGTTCAAAGTGCCATTTTTCCCGAACGTCACGATGGGTTGGGACGCCAGCCCGCGCTGCGACCAGAGCGACGTGCTCGACAGTTCAGGCTACCCCTTCATGAACACCATCAGTGCGAACACGCCGGAGAGATTCCGCACCGCGCTGGAAATGACCAAGCAGCGCCTGCTCGCCCAACCGGACAAAGCCGGCCCGCGCATCCTCAACATCAACTGCTGGAACGAATGGACCGAAGGCAGCTACCTTGAACCGGACATGAAAAACGGGATGAAATACCTTGAGGCCGTGCGCGATGTTTTCGCCAAGCCACCGGTGAAGGCTGAGTCGAAGGTGGAGGCAAAGGCAGGCGCAAAGCGAGAAGAGGCCCTGAGCAACTGAACACGTATGATAGCACCCTGCCGTCTGCTCCAAGACGCCTTTCCCTCCGTCTAATCGCCTTCATGATCCCCTCAATCCCAACTTCACCCGATTTCGAACGACAGATCGAGCTGGATTTCTTGCGCGCCACCGAGATCGCCGCACTGAACACGCTTCAATGGCTTGGCAAGGGCGAGAAGGAGAAAGCCGACGAAGCCGCATGCGATGCCATTCGAGGAATGTTAGATCTCGTCGATATTCGCGGCGAAGTCGTCATTGGCGAGGGCATCAAGGACGAGGCACCGGGGATTTTCAAGGGCGAAAAGGTCGGGACCTGGAAGGACGGTTCACCTCGATTTGAGGTCGCGCTCGATCCGGTGGATGGTACTACGAACGCCAGCAAGGGCATGCCCAACTCTCTGAGCTGCATTGCTGCTGCTGCCACCTCGGAGGACGGACATCCCTCGATCGAAGACATTCCCGCCTTTTATATGAACAAACTCGCCTACCCGCTGGCCGTACGCCGCGCGTGGATGAAGGACCCTAGTCTTCCTATCAGTATCGACGCGCCCATTGAGGAGGTGATTGACGTGACCGCAAAGATCCTAGGAAAAAGCGTGCGCGACGTCGTGGTCTGTGTGCTGGATCGTCCACGTAATCAGCATCTAATCGAAGCGATCCGGCGCAAGGGGGCGGCGTTGCGGATGATCATGGATGGTGACATCTCCGCCGCCATGGCCCCTGCGATGCACACCTCGAACATCGACCTCTACGCCGGTATCGGCGGCACCCCGGAGGCGATTCTTTCCGCCGCTGGCTTGCGTTGCCTCGGGGGCGGCATGCGCGCGAAAATCTGGCCGCGGGACGAGGAGGAAAAGCGTTCACTTATCGCTGCGGGTTGGGGCGACCGACTGGACAAGGAATACATGTCCCGCGATCTTGCCCGCGGAGAAAATATCATTTTCGCAGCCACTGGCATCAGCACCAGCCCGCTGTTGCGGGGTGTGGAGGTTCAGGGAACGATCGCCACTACCCATTCGGTCCTTATGCGGGCTCGCAGCTGCACCGTCAGATTCATAGAAAGTCACCATAACCTTGAGAGAAAAACGGTTCATCTTCGCAGTAACCAGGCAGAGCGTGCGGTGTGATGAGCAAGTCACGAAACGTTGTCATACCTGTCATGGAAAAGTATCGCACCTATCTCCTCATTGGCTCACCGGGCAGCGGTAAAGGTACTCAGGGGAAGGCCTTGGGGACACTGCCTGGGTTTTTTCATTGCGCGTGCGGTGATGTTTTTCGGTCCATCGATACGTCCACGGTGTTAGGCAAGGCGTTTCTGCACTATTCGAGCAAGGGTCAACTCGTGCCTGACGACATCACCGTGAAATTGTGGCTGGCCCGAATTGCGGCATGTGTCGAGAGCCATGCCTTCAGGCCCAGTGTCGATCGGCTGGTCCTCGATGGCATCCCGCGAAATGTGGAGCAAGCGCGAATCATGGAGGATATTCTTGAGATCGAACAGGTTTTCCATCTTGATTGTCCAGATCGCAAGCAGCTGATCGAGCGTTTGAAAAAGCGCGCACTAAGAGACAATCGACTGGACGATGCCAGTGAGGATGTGATCCACCGGCGGCTGGAGGTTTACCGAATGGAATCGGAGCCCCTTCTTTCTCACTACCCTGAAGCAAGGCGAAAGGAGATCAACGCGCTGGCGTCGCCCCACCAGGTGATGCTCCAAATCCTGAACGCCGTCGAGGAAGCGGAAAATACGGCTGTGCCATGAAACCCGACCTCGCAGATTCTAACGACACCTTCCTATGATTCAATCCACCCACGTCGGGAATCCCGATGTCATCCTGATCGGCAGTGGCGTCATGTCTGCCAATCTCGGTGCTCTGCTCAAGCGCCTCGACCCGCGCCTCACGATTCAACTCTACGAAGTCACCGATGGGCTTGCGCAGGAAAGCTCCGACGGCTGGAACAATGCGGGCACCGGCCATGCGGGCATCTGCGAGCTGAGCTACACCCCGAAGCGCGAGGCAGATGGCTCGGTGAACGTGAACAAGGTGATCGAAATCTTCGAGCAATTCGAGCACTCGAAGCAGTTCTGGAGCTACGCCGTCGCAAGCGGAATGGTGGATCGGCCAAAGGATTTTATCAATCCCGTGCAGCATCTCAGTTTCGTGCATGGCGCGGAGCAGGTGGATTTTCTCAAGGCCCGGCACGCCGGGATGGCTGCGCACCATTTTTTTCGCGAGATGGAATACTCCACCGACCGCGCGTCCATCGCGAGCTGGGCTCCGCTGCTGCTTGAAGGTCGCGGCGACGTGCCCATAGCCGCGACGAAGATGGATGCCGGGACCGACGTGAATTTCGGAGCAATCTCGCGCAAGCTGCTGCGCTGGCTCGGACAGCAGGAGGGCTGCGGCATCGCCTCCGGCCATCGCGTGATCGGCCTCCGCAAGACGAATGCGGGTTGGGAAGTGCGCGCCAAAGATCTTGCGACCGGTGAGGTCCGCGTGAACCGCACGAAGTTCGTTTTCGTCGGCGCGGGCGGCGGCAGTCTGACGCTGCTGCAAAAGTCCGGCATCCCTGAAGCCAAGGGCCTCGGCGGCTTTCCCATCGGCGGCCAGTGGCTCGTCTGCGACAATCCGGAGATCGTCAGCAAGCATCAGGCGAAGGTCTATGGCCAGGCGCTCGACGCCGCGCCGACGATGGCTGTGCCGCATCTCGACACGCGGATTCTCGATGGTAAAAAGACGCTGCTCTTCGGCCCCTTCGCCACGTGGACGACGAAGTTTCTCCACAAAAAAGGCAGCTTTACCGATCTCCCATTCTCCGTCCGTCCGGACAATCTCGCGACGTTGATCAACATCGGGATCCACAACCTCGATCTCGTCCGCTATCTCGTGCAGCAGGGCACGCAGAGTATGGCGGATCGCATGAAAGTCCTCCACGTCTTCTATCCCGCCGCGCAGGTGAAAGACTGGAAATTGATCGACGCCGGCATCCGCGTTCAGGCGATCAAAAAGACCGACGGACAGGCTGGCATCGTCCACTACGGCACCGAGGTCATCACCGATGCGGACCGCACGATTTCAGCGCTGCTAGGCGCATCGCCGGGGGCATCGGTCTCGGTGAACATCGTCCTCGAAGTCATCAAGAAGTGCTTCCCGCAACTGCTGTCCACTCCCGAGGGGCACTTCCGGATGAAGGCGATGATCCCGACCTTCGACGAGGACATCAAACTGCCCGAAAATGCCACGCGCTTCCGGGAAGTGGGCCAGCGCGTGGACGAAGTCCTGCAACTCCACCAACCATGAACAACAGCCCCACCGTCCCTCGCTCGCTCCTCCACCCGCGCGATGAAATCATGCGCACGATGGAGCGCATCTATCGCTACCGGATGACGACCACCTCCGGCGGCAACCTCTCCATTCGCACCGAGAACGGCGACATCTGGATCACGCCCGCACGCGTGGACAAAGGCACGTTGCGCCGGGAGGACATTGTGTGCGTGCATGCCGATGGGCGGTGCGAGGGATTGCACCCGCCTTCGAGCGAACTTCCTTTTCACCAGGCGATCTATCAGCAGCGGCCCGATCTCGGCGGCATCGTGCATGCGCACGCCGTCGCGCTGGTGGCCTTCAGCGTTTGCGGCCGCGCGCCGGATACGCGGCTGTTTCCGCAAGCGCGCCAGGTCTGCGGACCGGCGGGGTTTGCGCCTTACGCGCTGCCTGGGAGTGCTGCGCTGGGGGGAAATATCGCGCGCACTTTTGCGGAGGGCTTCGACTGCGTGGTGCTGGAAAATCACGGCGTCGTCTGCGCGGGGGGAAATCTCCAGCGCGCCTTCGAGCGCTTCGAGACGCTGGAGTTCACGGCGAAGACGATCATCAAGGCGAGCCACCTCGGCGAGATCCACTACTTGAGCGAGGAGCAGGTTTCTCAGCGGCATGGGATCGAGCTGCCGCACTTCACGCCCGGCGCGGCGGGCGAGGAGGAAAACGATTTGCGTCGCCAGCTCGCTGACTTCCTGCAACGCGGCTATCGCCAGCGGCTGCTCATCAGCACGGAGGGCAGTTTTTCGGCGCGACTCGCGGATGGCTCGATGCTCATCACGCCCTCGCGTGCGGATCGCGGTTCGGTCAGCATCGCCGACATGGTGCTCGTACGCGAGGGGGCAGCGGAAACGGGTCGCTCGCCGAGTCGCGCGACGCGGTTGCACGAGGCGATCTACCGGCGGCATCCGCAATTCCGCGCCATCGTCAATGCGCTGCCGGTGAACTCCACGGCCTTCAGCGTCACGGGCACTGCGCTCGACAGCCGTACGATTCCCGAGAGCTATCTCTTCCTCAAGGACGTGGCGCGCATTCCCTACGGCGAACAATTCGGCGACGGCGCGGCCCTCGCGGAACGCTTGTCGCCAGAGAATCCCATCGCGCTCATCGAGAACGACGGCGTGCTCGTCTGCGGCACCAGCGTGCTCGATGCCTTTGACCGGCTCGAAGTGCTCGAAACCACTGCCGAGGCGCTCATCAACAGCCGTCCGCTCGGCGAAGTCGTCCCGATGTCGGATGTGATCATCGCGGAGCTGACCGCCGCCTTTTCCACCAAGTGAACTCCATGACCATGAAAGACAAATGCTACCTCGCGGTGGATTGCGGCGCGGAGAGCGGCCGGGTAATGGCCGGCCTTTGGGATGGCGTGAAGATGCGTCTCGAAGAAATTCACCGCTTCCCCACCGGCATCATGCCCATCGGCGACACGAAGCGCTGGGACATCGCGCGTATCTGGGGCGAGCTCGGGCTCGGGCTGGCGGCGCAGCGATTTGGCGGCTCTATCGTGTCGGTCGGCGTTGATACCTGGGGTGTCGATT
>JBEDKU010000283.1:0-5058 GCA_041172045.1 Verrucomicrobiota bacterium
GCAACGGTAGGAAGTGTCTATCTGGCCCTCACTGACCGCGGAGAGGAGATCTCTCCCGAGGACTTCGTCTCCGCACTTCTTATTGGGGATGGCACCTCGCTCCCAGAAACAGCAATCTTGATCAATGACTATCCCGCAATAGAATACATACGACTCATGCCCATTAATGATCAGGTAACCTTCGTGAGACACGAGGGAGCTTTTCCATTTGAGGTCCCGTCAAGAAACGGATTTTCGACTCAGATGCGCACTTACAAGCAACTGAACGATCTCGATTGCGAACAACTGTTTGTGGGCAAATCCGGAGGCCCATTGAAAGAACCTGTCCACATCATGAGGATACTCGAAAAATCGCTGGCACACCCTGATAGAGACTATTTGGTCAAAGTGAGAATAAAAAAATGACTGTCAGTGCGTGACCTGCCGAAACGAACTTCAACCCGCTTAGGCACGTCACGGTCCCGGTTGGATCTCCAATCAGATGAAGCGCGCTTCAGGTTCAACCGCCATTCGCAAGCCCCACCTTCCTCTTCACCTCCATCCGCTTGATCCTCAGCTCTTCCTTGCTCGCCTCGGAGCGGCTACCGATTTCCTTTCGATAGACGATCTCCAGCGGCAGCCGACCGCGCAGATATTTTGCCGCCTTCGGCCCTTGCGAATCGTGCTCCCCGAAACGCCTCTCCACATCGGTTGCGATCCCCGTGTAGAGCGAGCCGTCGCCGCAGCGGATGATGTAGACCGACCAACAGGATTCACTCATGACAGCCGAATCTTCATTTCCATCACATGAGCATGAAGAGCTTCTTCGCCTCCGCGTACTCAGGAGAAAGATCGATGCCACCGTTCAGGCTGGGGTCGATTTGACGGAATCCAACAAACATGAGCGAAACGAGGTGAAGCCCGGTGAATTGCCCGGGCATGCTCTTGAGAGCGTATTTCGGCGTGGTGTCGTGGACGTCCAAGCCACCGCGCCCCAGCACGGCGATTTCGTAAACTGCCGCACGCATTTTCTCATCGCCCATCTCACAGAACCTCTTCAAGGCGTCCAAGCAGAAGAACACGGCATCCATCTTGAGGCCACCGCCCGCGCTATCTCTCATGGTTTCTTCGGCGATCATCCTTCGGGCGGTTCTCGCCAATTCAGCGGTTTCACTGAGACCGTCCATGTCGATGACCCTTTGGAGGATTGGATCCGCTTCTCCGTTCTGACCCAAATCAATCAGGCACTGAGCATAGGCATACTGTGCCTGCGGGTCGTTCGGCATCATGCGCGCGGCTTTTTCGAGGCCGGCCAACGCCAACTCGGGAGCCGTGTGCCGCTGAAGAGCACCGAGGTTACGAAGGGCGTAAGCGTTATCTGGATCGATTTCCAAGGCCCGCCGCAACGCCTGCTCTGACTTTTCCAGATCCTGGTCACGGGAGTAGGCCACACCGAGCGCGGTCCAGCCATTGGAGGTTTCCGGGTCGATCTCGACGAGTCTCTCCAGCATCGGGACCGCCTCATCGAGTTTGCCCTGATCGCTCAGCATCATCCCGAGATTGTAGAGCAACTCCGCGTCGTCCGGTTTTTTGGCCTGCAACATCCGCAACAGGGGTTCCGCTGATTTGTAATCCCCCTGATTCAGAAGTTTCTGGGCATGTCTCGAAACCATCCCCACGGCATCTCCCGACGCGGGATACCACGTCACCGAAACCACGTCGTCCATGATGGCGACGGCCGCCGTGCCGCCCATCTTTCTGAGGAGTTCCTCGTAGTAAGCCTGCACGGAGGCCGCGAGGATCGCCGAATCCTCCTGAAGGACAGAGGGATCGACTGGCAGCTTGGCCAAGTCGAAATCAGCAAGCGCGTGTTTGAAGGAAAATGGATCAGGATTCATGAATACGGTTGGTGTATTTCCAGGAAAACAGGCTGCTCATGCCGAGTTGGTCCGCCCATGCATCGACGACTTTGACATGGTTCTCGGAGGTGTTTTCAGGCAGGGCGTCGAGCACGGCGAGAAGGTGTTCACCTTTTTCAAGGTAGCCGATTGCCTCGTAGGGAATGGTCGGCAGCCTGCTGTCGGAAAGCACTCCCCAGGCTTTGGCGATCGCCGCATTCATCGCCACGTTCTTGTCGAAGAGTTCTGCTGGAACCTGTTGCCTGATTTTCGGCGCGAAAATCTCGGTGAGGTTGCGCAGATGGGTCGTCAGCATCTCGTGCTGCATCTCGCGCAGTCCCGGACAGTTCTCGAAGCAGATCCGGGCAACTCGGATTTCCATCGGCAGGGACTGCACCTGCTGGATCAGTCCTTGGAGGTATAAATTCGCCATGCGAAGCGCGGACTCCCTGGACATCGACG
Source organism: Verrucomicrobiota bacterium (assembly GCA_041172045.1). Classification (GTDB taxonomy): domain Bacteria; phylum Verrucomicrobiota; class Verrucomicrobiia; order Verrucomicrobiales; family Akkermansiaceae; genus Luteolibacter. Next base: position 2,340 of record JBEDKU010000283.1, read on the forward strand.
CCATTTGCTTCGATCCGGACCAGCGTGTGCTCCAGTAATCGCACTTCTGCTGGTCGACCACCAATGCCGGCACCTTCGTCGGATCCGACCACATGACCAGCAGCATGCCGCACTGAACCGCCACGATGTAGTCAGCGTATCTCCTGTGCGCCGAATTGACCCTGATGAGATGGACTGGGTTCCCGGGGCGCGCGGAGATCATCTGCGCGTTTTCCTGGATTCCATCGATGACGTCGATGGTGACGCGGTATCCGGTGGCCTCCTCGACCGAGGCGATCATTTGTGCTGTTTCTGGGTGTTTCACGGATTCTGGATGTGCGGAGAGCGGGCCGGAAAACCGGTGCCGGAGGCTGGCACCCCATCTGATGGCAGGCAAGCGCTCCCTGAGCGCGCCTATCTGTCGAGAGCTTGGATTGCCAAATCTTCTCCCCCTTGGTTTGCTCGCCCGCGTGAAGAGAAACCGCAACCACCAAGAACCTGAACGTCTTGAAGCACTGGCGAAGCAGGCGGAGCACTACGCCCTCCACATGATGCGGACCACCGGTTCCGTGCCGCCAACCGTGATCGCCGATACCGACGAGGGCTTCGTTTTCTGCATGCCCAGCGAACTGGCGGATGAAGCATCCAAAGACCGTTTCGCCGAGGTCGCGAAACTCTTCGCCGTGGCCTACCGGGCACAAGCCCTGGTCATGATTGTCGAGGCTTGGGTGCGGCTGCCAGATTCGCGAGGACACCTTGATCCAAGCATCCGGCCTTCCGAGGCGGCGGACCGGAAGGAAATGGTCGCCCTCTTGCTGGAGGACCGCTCGTCGTCCGCCACCCGGTTGATTCCGATTCTCCGCGACGCCAAGGACGCTTTCACGGATTTTGGACCCGTAACACCACTTGATTTCGCGGAGTCCGAGGGCCGTTTCTCAAAACTGATGCCCCGCCACAAACCCAGCGCCGACGACTGCGCCAAGGCAAAGCGCGCCTTGTTGGCCATCGGCATGAACATGGAGAACAGGGGCTTCGATCCCACCATGAACTGACCATGATCGACGAACACGACGCCATCATGGTCATCTTCAGCGAGCCACAGGTCCGCTACTGCAAGACCGCGCACTTCCTCAAAACCTTCGGCCCGGCCGCACTGCCCGAGGGACCGGAACTCGCAGCGATGATTGGCAAGTTCCAGTTCCTCGTCGAAGGCTGGGACGACGACCCGCAGGAACTCTACTCGATCCCCGAGGTGCGGAAATTCTACCAGCACTTCCACCGCGTCTGGCCCTACTGGTTCTTCTTCTGCGATCTCCGCACTGAGACGCTCACCATGATGACCCTCTGCCTGCTGCCCAACCTCAGCGGCTACAAGCGCCTCGGCGAACCCAACGCCGCCGTCGAATACGACCCGATGGACCTGATCAACTTCATCAAGAAAAACTTTGTGCCGCTCAACATGATGATGGAACGCGCCGGGATGAGCGAGATGGACATCTACAACCGAACACGGGACGTGTTCCACCACTACAAACTGCCCTACGACTCGCCACCGCCAGAGTGAAAAGTTTGTATCCCAGATCGCCCACACGCTCAAGCCCAAGGTAGTCTCTCCCGCACTGCCCGGGCCAACGGCTTCATCCGGGACGCGTCGAGGAGCGTCTTTAGGTGCTCCCGCCTCGCAGCGCCATGCCCATCCAGCATCTCCAACAACAGGGCGACGTGGATGTCGCCGAGCGCCAGAAGCGTATCCCGGATCATCCGCACCTCGTTTCGGTCCGTCCCGTCCGGAACCCATCGCGCACCTCGGTGCAGAAACGATTCGACAGCCCCCAGGAACGCATCTGCTTCAACCAGCGAATAGCGTGGCTGCTCATGGCGACGCCCGTAATCCGGCAATGGCACACCATGTTTCAGCGTGCGACCGCACAGGAGTTCGTCCAGAGCCGGTGAGCCACCATTGGCCTTGCAGTTCAGTTCAAAACCCGCCTCCAGCAGGACCCCGAGCATTTTATCGTCGCCTAGGAAGACAGCCCGCCCGATTAGGTCCGCCGCATCATCCTTGAGCGGGCTTGGTTTGAGCGCCGCTAAGAAGCCGGGCTTCCCGGAGAACATGGCGATGGAAACAGTGGATTCCTCACCCGACAAACGCCCCCGCTCATCGAGATGGGGAACGACCTTGTGGGGATCAAGGCCTGCCCGAAGAAAGCGGATCACGCTGGCGACATGCTTCTTATCCGCATGCGTGACCATGGCCGAATAAAGCTGGTCATCCACGTTCCCGGAGCGGAGGCCAAGGTGTGCGATAACGTTCAACGTGCCCCCGGCGTTCCTCATCGCTCCATGAAGGATAATGTTGCCAGCGGTGAAATCGGTCCCCGCCTCATGGAGTTTCCGGGCCAGCGTAATATCTCCGGTGGCGAGCACCTCGACCGGGTCGATGGGCGCGGACCATGAGGGAGCACTGAGGATCAGCGCTGCGAGATCGGAGCGGTGGCGGCGTTGTGCTCCCTCGTAGGATTTCTCAAGATCCCACTGCGCGTGGTCGTATCGCAGCAGCAGTTCGACCAGGCTGTGGAAGCCCCGGTCAACTGCCGTAAACAGGGGCGTCCACTTCTTCGTTTTGCGCAGTCGCGCCGTGCCTACCTCGTTGAGGAGCTTCTCAGCGTCAAATAGCCGGCCGACCTTGCAAAAGGCTTTGATGCGATCACGGAGGCGGGCGTCCAGATAATCGGGCATG
>JBEDKU010000284.1:0-3594 GCA_041172045.1 Verrucomicrobiota bacterium
GAGCAAACCCAGTGGCTTGAGAAACAACTGGCGGACTGCAAGGCTCCGTTTCTCATTCTCACCAGCGGAACCATGTGGAGCGATGTGGTTTCAAAGGGAAAAGACTCATGGGGCGTGTGGGACCCCGCGGGCAGACAACGGATTTTTTCCATGATCACGGAAAAGAAACTCGCTGTCCTGCTGCTCTCCGGCGACCGCCATGGGGCGCGGGTGATGCGCATTCCCTCGAAACCCGGCCATGCCTTCCGCGAATTCGAAGTCGGCAGCCTGGGTGGCCATCCCGGTCCCTCCGCCAAGAGCAATGACAACAAGCTCCAGCTCTTCGGCATGGAGAAGACACCGCTCTTCGGCGAGTTCGCTTTTGAGACGACGGGTCCCGAACCCACCGTCACCGCGCGAATCCTTGATGCGGAAGGAAATGAAGTCTATTCCGAGCGTCTCCGCCGCAGCGAGTTGATCCCGTGATGTCGGAATCCGGTCGGTGGTCTCGCTGAGCGGCAATCCGCTCAACACCTTCGCCCTCCCAAGCAATACTTGCGTTATAACAGTCTCGGCAAAGCCGCCGAGATCACCCGCTTCAAGGGCCTCGAAGATTTCGGCTTCATGATCGGCCCCGACTTGCGCCTCACCCCCGTGGAATTTGGGAAAAACACCCCTGACCGCCCGGACATCATCATCGAGAACCTCCGCGAGGACGTGGACAAGCAGGTCGAAAAGGTGGTGAAGTCATTCATGGGACGCCGTCGGTCCTTGATCTCCCGGTGCTGCGAGCCGGCGAAAAATCCGGTAACAAATTCCGCGGATTGCTTCTGTGATGGGTATGGACACAATCCCCGGCAGCAATCCCATGGAAAACCCGCCCCTCGCCCCGCTCGGCGGACTCGATCCCGCGAACCTTCTCCAGCAGGGCGCGGCGGAGGACACCTTCATAGATGGTGCGGGCCACTCTTTCAATCCGCCACCCATCCCAGAGCTCGCGGCCATTTTCCCGCAGTTCGAAATCCTCGAACTCATCGGAAAAGGCGGCATGGGCGCGGTTTACAAAGTCCGGCAGAAGGATCTCGACCGGATCGTCGCCCTGAAAATCCTGCCGCCCGCCATCGGCCAGTCGCCGGAGTTTTCCAACCGCTTCACCCGCGAGGCCAAGGCGCTGGCGAGGCTCAATCACCCCGGCATCGTTACCCTCCACGAGTTCGGCCAGGCGGACGGGCTCTATTTCATCCTCATGGAATTCGTGGACGGCGTAAACCTGGCCCAACTCATGAAGACCGGCCGGATCTCGCCGCGCGAGGCGTTGGCCATCGTCCCACAGATCTGCGACGCGCTGCAATACGCCCACGACCAGGGCATCGTCCACCGCGACATCAAGCCGGAGAACATCCTGCTCGACCGCCTCGGTCGGGTGAAGGTCGCCGACTTCGGCATCGCCAAAGTGGTCGCGGCGGTTTGTGAGGACCCGATAAGGAGTGGGGAAATTCCTGTCCCCACCGACCAAACGCTCGCCGGAAAAATCATCGGCACGCCCCAATACATGGCCCCCGAGCAAATCGACCATCCCGCCGACGTCGACCACCGCGCCGACATCTACGCGCTGGGCGTCGTTTTCTACCAGATGCTCACCGGCGAGCTACCCGGCAAGCGCCTCGAAGCGCCGTCGAAGAAAGTCCACATCGACGTCCGCCTCGATCAGATCGTCTTGCGCGCGATGGAAAAAGAACCGGATTTGCGCTATCAGACCGCCCGCGAATTCCGGACCGTGGTCGACGGTGTCCAGGCGCCAGCCAAGCCGCCGTCGCTCCCACTGTTGGCGCCCAAGCGCGGCATGCTACGGCGGTGGTGGTGGGTGTTTCTCATCATGTTCCCGCTGGGGCTGTTGATCGGGCTCGCGGCAGGAGCGGTATTTGCCTACGTCACCCCGAAGAGATATGAGGCGGAAACGGTGATCGAGGTCGTACCCGCGGAAGGCTCGTTGATATCCCCTGATTTTTTCGGAAGTCAGTTCAAAGCCATCAAATCCCGGGAGGCATTGACCGCGGTGGCTGAGCAGTTGGAACTTCCGAATCAATGGATGCTCAGCCAGGACTCCGTGGTCCGAACACTTCAGGACATCGTCATTGCTCAAAATATCCGAGGCACCGACCTGATCAACATCCGCGTGCGCCACACCAGCAAACAGGATGCCGTCGAAATCGCCAACGCGGTCATGCTGAACTATCAGCGGAGTTTTCCTGGGAAAGTGGTCATTCATGAGAAGGCATTGGAACCGACCACTCCCGTATCGCCGAATGTGGAGCTGGTGCTATTTGCCGGTAGTCTGCTAGGAATTATTCTCTCTCCGATTCCTGCCTTCATCCTGATTGGGATTCTGCACCGGATGTTTCCTGAGAAGGGTCCAGCAGTGCCCGCGGTGAAGACCCGCCGGAAAGGCAGGATCGTTGCCATTGTCTGCGGGGTGCTCGGCGCGATTCTATCACTTCCATTGATGGCAGTGGGGATCTTGTTCCTGCTAAAACCGGTAAAGAAACGGGACGTTGCGGCCGGGAGGGCTGTGGCGGAGGCATTGTCAGTCACACCGGTGAGCCAAGAGGTGGCGAACGAATATCTGGATCTCATCTTGGGGATGGCCACAGCTAAGTCATCCGGACTCGGGAGTTCACATCCTTCGCAGATTGTTGCGCAAAGGGCGCTTGACCGCTTTAGAGCGCGCCATCCTTCGGTGCCGGACGCCACCTGTCTCAAGCTGGCATCGGCACGCCAACTCGTTCTGGCCGAAAAGAAAGCGGTTTTCGAGGATAACGGACTCGGGGAAGTGCATCCGGCAATCATCGAGGTCCAACTTCAGTTGGATGCCCTAGCTGGGGTTGAACTCGGATTTTCTGGTAGAGAATCAGAAAGGGAGTTGCCGATGGCTGAAAAGAACGAGATTGGCAGTCCGGAGGTTGGGGTTTTGGCTGAGATGTGGCTCGCTGGAATCGATGCAGGGAAGTATTCCCGGAGCTGGAGAGCAGCTGCGAATTTTTTTCAATCGGCGAACACGGAAAGCCGCTGGATTTCCGAGGTCGGGCAAATGCGGAAGCCGCTTGGTGCGGTGAAATCCCGGGAGATCCGGCATATGAAAAAAGTTAACACGCTTACCGGCGCGCCGGACGGAGAGTATTTCATTATCCAGTTCAACACGTCCTTCGCTGCTAGGGAAAACGCCGTGGAAGTGGTGAGGTTCAAGTTGGAGGAAGAAGGCACTTGGAAAGCCGCCGGCTATTTAATCCGATGAATCCATGAAGATTTATCAAGCACCGTGGGGAAGATCTCTGATTGTAGTTTCCAGCCTGCTGGTGGTGTTGTCCGTCGCGAATGTGGTGGGCTTGCCGTTGCTGATGGCCAATGTCCCGAGGGGGATCGGAATCTTGGCGCGATGGGCCTTGCCGTTGATCGTGCTTTGCTGCCTGCCGTTTATGGTCCGTGGGTATGTCATCACGGAGGATGCGATTCAGATCCGGCGTTTGTTCTGGACGACGCGGTTGGATCGCGCGGGTTTGAAATCGGCGGCAGTGGTGCCCAAGGCGATGAGCAAAAGCTTGCGGACCTGCTGTAACG
>JBEDKU010000285.1:0-3250 GCA_041172045.1 Verrucomicrobiota bacterium
TTGACGTAAGGAAGCAATCCGGCGATCGCTTCACCATAGGCGAAGAGGTCGCCGTCGTTGTTGATGAAAACGGGAATGTTGAATTTCTCCTCAAGCATCGGGCCGAGCGCCACACCACCGCGGAAGCCCGGAAGGTTGCCGAGATCGCCGATGATTCCGTTCGGATAATCCGCAGGGCCGGGGAATGCGAAGCTGATGGCCGACGGAGCCTCCGGGCAAAGCGCTTTCACTTGGGTGAAGCCATCGACAATGTTCGCCAAGCATTGGGTCAAATCGTTGCCATCCGATGGCAGGGAGACGGTTTCGGTGACGGACTTGCCACCGCGCATGCCGGAGAACCGAAGGTTCGTGCCGCCCGCGTCGAGCGTCATGACGATTCTGGATTCGGAGTCGAGACCCATGGATTTTAAATAAGTGGCAGATCTGATTTTAATTCACCATCCATCAGTGGCCCGCACCGGCAGACCTCGCGGAATCGCTCTTTGGCTCGTCAGCGCGGGCTCCATAAAAGCCGAAGTAAACGAGGTAGGCATAGCCGACCAAGACGATGGCGAGCGAGGCCCGCACGCCGAAGGAATCCATCAAGGCACCCTGGATGAGCGGCATGATCGCACCGCCGACAATCATCATAACTAACAGTGAACTGCCTTGGCTGGTGTCCTTGCCGAGACCGCGGATCGAAAGGCTGAAAATATTCGACCACATGATCGAGTTGAACAGGCCGATCCCGATGATCGACCAGAGGGCGAATTCACCTTTCGAGCCCATCGAGAATCCGGTGAGGGCCATCGCCACCAAGGCGAACAGGCCGACCATTTTCCCGGGATTCGAGCGGCCAAGGACGAAGAAAGCAAAGCTCATCACCACCATACCGACATAGGGAAGGATCGTCATCGGATCGATAAAGTGACCGTGGGTCAGGTTCTCCTTGAAGGTGGCGTTGGCGAAAATCACGCCCGTCGCGCCGATGGCCGCCAGCACCATGAACAGATATTTCCGTGATTGCTGGATATTGCTCAGGGAAATGGCGCCCATCAGGCGGCCGATCATCGTGCCACCCCAGTAGAACGAGAGGAATTTCGCCGAAGTGTCCTCCGCCATGCCCATCACGCCGGGGTCATTGAGGTAGTTGATGAGGATGCTGCCGACGGTGACCTCGCTGCCGACATAGAAGAAGATGGCGAGCCAGCCCCAGACGAAATGCTTATGACGGAAGACTTTGACACCTGCCTCGACTTTACCTTCCTGACGGAAGTTAGGCAGCGAGATCATCTTGAAAATGACGGCAAGCAGAATGAACGCGATACCTAGGCCGACATAGGGAACCTTCACGGCATCCACACCGCCGGCGCTGGTGTAGAGATTCTTCGATCCGAAAAGCAGTACCCCGCCGATGAGCGGAGTGATCACATAACCCAGCGAGTTGAGCCCCTGTGAGAGATTCAGGCGGGACGGCGCGGTTTCCTCAGCCCCGAGAATGGTGACGTAAGGATTGGCCGCAATCTGGATGATGGTAATGCCTGAGCCGAGTACGATGAGTGCGCCGAGGAACAAGACATACTGCTTGGTTTCCGCCGCTGGATAGAAGAGCAGGCACCCGATACCCGCGATGACGAGTCCAAGCACCAGGCCGTTTTTATAACCAATCCTATTGATGGGGTCCCCCTTGGCAGCGGAGATCAGGAAGTAGGCGAGTGAGACCAGGAAGTAGGCGCCGAAGAACGCGAACTGCACCAAGTTCGCCTGGAACTGGCTCAAACTGAAGTCCGCCTTGAACTTGGGGATCAAGAGGTCGTTCATGCAGGAAATAAAGCCCCACATGAAGAACAGGGCGGTGACTGTCATGAAGGCGAAGCGATTGTCAGTGCGAGCGGGCGTTTGAGTCATTGGGTTAGTTTTGGGAAGTGGGTGGGATTTCCAGCTGCGGCGACTGCACCTTGGGCTTGAAGGTGAGTCCGGGTGCAGGGGCGGATGGATTTCGCTTACCGGTGATCATTTCCTTACCCATCCGGGTGAGCTGAAGCCACCAGTCCGACGGCTTCCCTTCATTGGTGATGAACCTACCCCACGCATCATGGAGCGCAGTGGCAGGGACCAACTGCTGAGGCCTATTTGGAGTTTCCCAGAGTAGTTGTAAGGATCCCTTGCCCGTGCGATGACGGCATTCGAGCAGAAAGGCCATCGAAGCTCCTTTTTCCACCGTCACAGAGTGTCCAGCCGAAATCGGCGCATCTTTGACGGAGGCTGAGTGGAGAACGCTCTGGCCGTTCAAGAACAATTCAACCCCATCACCCGCCGCACTTTTCACGGAGAAAGTATAAGCTCCTGCGGTGGGAAAAGTGATGCGACCGCCCATTCTGACGAAGAAGTGATCGACGTTGGTTTTCTTGCTTGGAGACGGGACGCCTAGCTCGATTTCCGCCGCTGGCAGCAACACAAAGTCACCGTTTTCCGCGGGATTGGCACCGTTGTAGAAGGTCGCGCCGACCCCCGGTCTCGCCGGTGTGGGAGGCGCATCATCGCTCATTGGCATGATGCCGGTGGCTTCGTCATATTCATCGAACATACCGACAAACAAACGGTCGGCTCCGGACTGCGCGGCAGCGGTGAGTTGATTCCAGTAGAAACGCCCGCCATCGCGAGCTTCGTAGCCCGCAGTATCATCGCCGGTGGGAAGATGCTTCAGATTGGCCCATGAGAAGCCGGGTTTGACATGAGGGTAATAGATGATTCCCATTTTCGCGAAGTCCGCGAAATCTGCGGTATGCGACTTCGGCATCCAGGTAAGAATCGAATCGTATTTCTTGAAATGATCCTGCCACGCGACATCCAGCTTCCGCCAGTTCGAGGGGATTCCTCCGATGACATGGTTGCCGCCGTATTTGGGATCATTTTTGAAAAATTCAACCACGGCATTGGCTGTGATTGAGGAGATTCCCCGATTGGGAAACGGCAGTCCCCAGATGAAAACCACGGGCTTACCGGCTTCGCGGGCGTAACTTGGGTCGTCAAAGAGGCGGAACTCATCGACCAGCCACTTCCAGTCCGCCGTCATCGTTTCCAACAGCTTGGACTCCGGACAGCCACTGACGTCATACTCAATCGCCCAGATCCTCCCCTCGCGATTGGCGGAAGCCCTCACGTTGGCGAGGACCCACTCGGGAGCGCCGTTTTTAGAGTGCAACTGCCCGGAAATAAATCGCTGCAGAAACGCGCCGTCGATCTCATGCTCCCGCATCCAGCGGAAATG